>JBATIA010000620.1:0-3010 GCA_049667415.1 Ignavibacteriaceae bacterium | reverse complement strand
TATCTCTGTTTGTAGGGTATGACCAACTTGGATTTGATGGCGCACCGGGCCAGCTATGTCCTCCGTCGATAACCTTGTAAAAAATAATTTTACTTGTACCGGAACAGTTTGTATAGCTGATTTTCTGTACCGTGCATCCGTCGTTTGGGTCTAAGTCTGGTAAGAAAACAGTATCCGGAGGTAATTGGCAGTTATTATTTTGAATCCAGTGGTTTAATGTCGATTCGACTGACCACAAATTGGCTAAACCACCATTATAAGTAACAACCCCATCTGCTGTGCCATGAATATGAAGTACAGGAATAGAGCGCATCGGGTTGCAATTGTTGCCCGTAATATCAGTTAGTACACCAGCAACAGAGGCTACAGCAGCAAAACGGTTTCCTAGCTCGCAGGCAAGTCTGTAAGTCATTATCCCGCCATTCGATAACCCGCAACTATAAACGCGATTCGTATCAATATCATAACGAGCCTCTAGGGTATCTATTAGAGCGGAAATAAATCCAACATCATTTACGTTTGGAAGGGGAGGTAAACCCGGATATCCGATAAGACCGCTATTGAATCCCGGATAAATGGCATCGGGGTAGACGACAATAAATCCGGCAGTATCTGCTACATCATGCATCAGTGTATAATCTATCTGCTGCTGTGCGTTAAGCTTATAACCGTGTAAACTAAATACAACAGGCATATTTGGTTGAAAGTTCTGCGGTAAGAATACCTTATAGTATCTGGTGTATCCTTCGAATTCGAAGCTGCCATTCTCAAACTGGGCATAAATGAAGGGTTGAACAAACAAGATGACAACAAGACATTTTAAAATAAATTGCTCTTTGGTAAAATTATTTTCCATGATACTCCTCCTTAAATATTTATTATTAAAATGACCTTTGATACTAGCCAAAAGATATACCATGAATTGATCAGGAAGGCTAAGTTATTATAAAACAAAATGTTAACAATAATTATAAGGTGAAGCTAAGGTGAAATAAAAAACGGGATTCGGAAAGATAGTCGAGGTAAAAGTCTGATGTATTGTTTTTAGTAAATTTTAGTTCGGAAAAATTGCCGAGACAATTTATTACAGCAATTGATTTCGTATACTTTGATAAATCAGGATAGATAGGTTATAAAAAAACCGAGCTGTTTACAATGGATATCTAGTTGCTAAAAAAACTGTATCTAACCTGAATGCCTAATGTGCGGGGCATACCATACCAGGCATATTTATACTCTAAAGGAACTTTCGCTCTTGTCAGCATATATAATTCGTCAGTTAAGTTCTTTCCCCATAAGTAAATTCCTAAAGATCCATCAAAACTGTCATATCCGATTTTCCCATCTATTAATTCATAACCCTCTATATAAAAATCTTCTGTATTACTGGCATCAAAATAATAGTCGTCTTTATGAATGAAGTCGCCTCTTATAAAAAAAGTGCCAATGTTAATAACAGGTATCTTGTACTCAATTGAAAAATTATATTCGGTTTCCGGGGCAAGTTCTAATTTATTACCGTTATAATCGCGTTCCGAGGCGATTAAGAACTCATCATAGGTTGCATCCACATAGCCTAATGAGCTAAATAGAGATAGATAATTAAAGGGGGAAGCAATTAACTCCAATTCAAATCCTTTAGAGGTTACTTTTGCCGCATTTGTATATACAGGTAGGGTTAAAATTTCAAAAGGCGGGGCTGGATGCTGCCAAATCTCAGTCTGAAAGTCATCGAACTTGTTCAAAAATACTGCCGTATTAAAAGTCAACCTGCTATTAAAAGTAGTTAACTTAAATCCGGTCTCATAACTAATGGAATATTCAGGTTTAAGTTTCAGAGATTCAATATTAATAACAGTAAAGTTACCCCATCCGCCGCTTTTATATCCCCAGCTGGTTTTAGCATATAACATCAATTGATCGAGAGGATTATATCGTAAGCCAATTTGCGGGGAGAATACACCTTTTGAATATGTATCAGTATAATTTTCAAGATCAATGTATAGACCCAGATTGTTCGTTTGATCCCAATTTACTTTTTTATATTCATATGTATATCTGAGACCTCCGAAGATTGAAAGATTACTCGTTATATATAAATTACCATGAAAATATCCTGCAAGCGAATTGGATTTAACCGGACCTTCTGATAAATATGTGAAATTAGGTAAAGGAGCTTCGGGAGAGGTTCTCAAATTGAAAATAAAATCAGAACTCTGATGAAAGTAATATATTCCGGTAACAAAATTAAAATATTTTAAAATGGGAGATGTTAATCTAAATTCCTGTGTGAAATGAGCATCCTCGTTTTTTGTAGTATCGACTGCCCATGCTTCCGGTGATAAATCTTCATCCAGATTACTCCAGTTTTTAATTTTTCTGAAACCAGTAATAGATTTTATACTATAATTATTTGAGAATTGATAGACCATACTTAGAGCACCACCAAATATATCACGGTGTTCAAATTCATTTAAATTATGAGATACCTCGCGCGGACCTGGTGCTGCTTCGTAACCAGGTCCGTCTAAGGCTATTCCGAAAGTCCTATTATCTCTGCGGTCCTGCAGGGCGTTTAAGCTAAATATTATATCAAGATTCGGAGACGGGAGATATCTAATCTGGAATCTTCCAGTCAATATATTCTGGCCATTTAGATCCTTGTTGTTATATAGGTTTGTCACATAGCCGTCTCTCCGCATTATTTTTCCCGATAACCTGGTGAAAAGTATATTTTCTTTCAAAGGGGCATTAATTATAATAGTACTATTTAGATAACTAAAATTACCAGCGTCAACACTTACAGTTCCTTCCCATCCATTGAAAGGTTTGCGGGTAGTTAAATTAATAACGCCTGAAACTGTATTTTTTCCAAAGAGGGTTCCCTGTGGCCCTTTAAGTATTTCAATTCTTTCCAGATCGAATAAATCCTGGTTTGCAGCTATCGATCGTCCTAAATAAACATCATCTATATTGTAGTTCGCCCGTGCTTCCACACCCGATGCGCGGC
>JBATIA010000619.1:0-1596 GCA_049667415.1 Ignavibacteriaceae bacterium | reverse complement strand
TACCTCTTGCTGTTGGAGCAGAAGGATTTCCGCTTCCACCAAATTCCGGAGGAATGCAGGTAGTAAACCTTGTACCGGAAAAAACATTCGCCATATCTTCAACACTTGTTCCAACATCTTCAGCTGTAACATAACAGCCGTTCAAAGTAGACATAAATAATCCGTACTCTTTGTATATTTTTTTTCTAATTTCAGGATTCATTTTATCAAACTCGGGATTGTGTGCAATTACGCCTTTACCACCTCCCCACCAAAGACCTGCGAGTGCATTTTTAAAAGTCATACCAGCCCCAAGCCTTAAACCATCCCTGAAGTAATCTTCAATTGTATCATAACTCCAGTATCGCACACCTCCAGCTGCCTGTCCGCTATTTGTTCTATGTAAAAATGCCCCGAGAATCATATCATATTCATCAGAGACTTTACAGAACCATCCTTCGTGTTCAATAAAATCTCTTTTATCATTAGTAAAAAAATCTGCTATTGGTTGCAGTTGAGTATGAGATGTTTTCAGTTTTTTCTTTTCGAAATCGTACACGAAGAAAAACTTTTTAATATTCTCTTTCTTAAGAAATTTGATGAATTCGGTTGGTGTTGATGAAAGTAGCCCTGGTTTTGCAATCATAATTCCCTACCCTCAATTTTTTATAAGATTTAAATGATATCTATTTTTTCTGTAGGAACTGATAATCTATCTACTATGTTACTCTCATTTATTATTACAGCACTCAGTTTGTTTCCGGAACAGGCTGCTGTATCAATATAAACAGTATCACTTTTTTCATCGTAGGTGATTTCCTGAAATCTTGTATGACCAACCACCTGAAGCTTGTTAAGATTTAGAAGCTTATCCCTAGTCCATAAAATTCCATGCTCGTTATTAAGATCTTTTTCGATTATGTCCAGCAGCTTCTTTTTATCCGATAAAGGATTTTTGCCAAGTTTCCTGGCATAGTGGTTAGAGATTCCTGCATGACAAATAAAGCAATCACTAAAATCCAGAATCAGTGGAGCCTTTATTAAGTAATTAAGGTGCTTGTTCATTTCAGTAAAGCGATTACTATAGGAATCTAGAGTAGTTTCGGAACCGTTAAATACCCATGATCTACCAAGGAGACTTGAAGGATGTTTTATAAAGTAATAAAACATATAATCATGATTACCCGGAGTAAAGGTTATTTTATTTTTTCTTACGAATTCAACAACCTCAAAACTGTACTTGCCTCTGTCGACAAGATCTCCAACACAACAAATGGGTATATCAGGATACTTTTTTAAAATTAGAGCGTGAAGCTTTTTAAGAGTATTGTAACAACCGTGAACGTCCCCGATTACTGCTACCATAATTAGATGTGCCGAGTTTCTTTTGCGTATTTAGTTAGTTCGTCGCGGAATTTTGGATGTGCAATCCTGATAAGATCACGTGCTCTTTCTTTTAAAGATTTCCCAAAGAGATGTGCGACTCCATACTCAGTTACAACATAATGAACATCTCCTCTTGATGTAACTACACCTGCGCCAGGTCTCAGCTCTGGAACTATACGGGAAAATTCACCATCTTTTGTAATTGAAGGAAGTGCAATTATTGGTTTACCT
>JBATIA010000618.1:0-3611 GCA_049667415.1 Ignavibacteriaceae bacterium | reverse complement strand
ATATGCCGAGAAGTCTTGCAGCAGTGCTGATTGTGTAAACAGGTTTTGTAGATTTATCTGAATTCATTTTTAGTGAATTATTTTATTAGTACCGGTTATTAACAAGAAACCTGCCATTGTCCGCTATTAACATTTTGCTTGATTAGAAGCCATTATAACAATTTATTTTTTCAAATGTGGGAAGATGAAATAATGCTTATCTTATTTTTGAGAGAAAGTAGTTATACGATGAAGTCATTCAGAATTTATTTCAGAATCTTTAGGTGTTACTCGAAATTAAAATAAGAATCTGATCCCGATAAGTCGGGACAGGTTAAAGGATAATTATTCCAATCCCTTCCTCTCCTTGATTCTCTCCCCGGACAAGCATAAGTTTCTTGTGTAATTTTACAAGAAAAAATTCAATTTTTTTTTCAAATTAATTACAAAGCATTTTTAACCAATTGGAATCAGCCTTAGAACATAAGTTACTTAACTCATATAAAAATGAAATGATTTCTTATATGGCCAATCACCCGGAAGCTTTGAACGAAGCAATTGAATTAGCTATTTCAGACAAACAGCCTTATTCCTGGAGAGCAGCTTTTGTATTGTGGAGCGTAATTCAGAATAATGATAAAAGAATTCAAAAGCATATTAAGAAAATTGTAAACGCTGTAAAGAACAAAAGCGATGGCCATCAACGGGAGCTGCTTAAAATTCTTTTAATGATGGAATTGGATGAAAAATATGAGGTTGTTTTATTTGATATATGTATGAATGTTTGGGAACAGCTAAATAAAGCTCCTTCAGTGAGAATAAATGCATTAAAAATGATTATTAAGATTGCAGATAAACATCCTGAATTACGACGGGAAATTTCATTTCTTACACAGGATCATTATCTCGATTCATTATCTCCCGGTGCCCGGCACTCAGCAATTAAGTTGATGAATGAAGTTTTTCGTTATTAGAAAAAAAGAATGATTATTAGCAATCACAAACACAAAATACGGTTCTCCCGAACTACTTAACCTCGAAGAAGTTAAAACACCAACGCCTAAAGAATATGGAGTACTAATTAAAATATTTGGAATAAACAGATAACCGAACTGACCACTTATCTCTCCAATCCAAAAACAACAAGAAACCTGAAGCTAACAGGCTCTTGCACAGCCCACACATTCCGTTGTGTGAGGTCAACAAGCGTTGTACTATTGTCTTTAAGTTCGGTATTCTTTTCAAGTAAATACGCAAGCGGCAGATGCATTGTTGCGAGCAACTGTAATGGACCCCAGCCATAGGCAATTCCAACTGAACCGTTCATCCAGGTTTCATTTTTGAAGTCGTTCCGTGTATGAGATGCAGTGAAAACATATTCATTACCTCCTTCGGGAATATCTGAGCTGCCGTATTCTTTGGTTATGTAACTGTATTTGCGCAAAAGCAGTATTGAAGCGAGTGCAAAAAATCGTCCGCTGATGTTGATGGCAGTGGAGGCCTCAAAACCTGTTGCGAAAAATTTATAATTGCCCTGAGAAAATGACTCCCACGAAGGTGTAAATCCGCTTTCGTAAGGGCTTGAATTTCTGATCACACCGTTCTCCGTTGCGCCGATTGCACCATTCCAACGGGGGGAAGTATTTGCCATATCGGTTATTGAAAACTCAAACAGCAGTCCAAAATCGAAATAGCTTTTTCCAAATTTGTAATTCAGCCAGGGATTCACCTCAATGATATATTCATTTTCTGAGTCACTGCTTAGAGGCTCACTATTTGCTTCTTCGACCTTACTAACGGTATTATTATCGCGGTCAGCATATTGCAGGAAAAACAGCAAACCCAAATTGGCATCACCTATTTTCCAGAAGCGTATCTTTGAATATGCACGTATCAGGTCATCGGCTATTTCATCCTGGTATCTATCGTCAGTTACATATGATCCTACGAATTCAGCGCCGGGCACTGAATCGGGTAAACTGCTTTGCCAGTTATAGGTCTGTCCACTTTCATTCCTACTTCTAAAGCGAATAGCCGATTTGTGATCTTCAATTTCATAGCTCAACTGAAGATCAAGCTGTCCACCGGAATAAAGAGTGTAGTCATTCAGGAACCATGCATCAAAATTCTGGCTGGAAGTTTCGAAAATATGCGCACATGGAGTTGTTGTCCATCCCCAGGTCAGATGGTTCGAAACCGTTTCCTGACCATTCTTGGTGAATCTGATTTCTGATTCCGGTGCATCCGTATTTTTGGTCTGATATTTAGCACTGAATCCAAAAGGATTGCCAAAAAGATAGTTTGCATAGATCAGGTGAAAATCGTAAGAGCTTCTTAAACCATCCGTTCGAGCAGATACAGGTATCAACTCCAAAGTTTCGTTGTTGCGCACGACCCCTTCCACTCGCTGTTCCATGTCTATTTGGGTGGTACCCAGTTCCAGGTATGCTTTACCCCATTCACCGAAATTCCATATTCCACCAAGACTAAATCTGTTCTGGTAAACATAAGAGGAAGCTCTCATAAATGACTTGATATCGTTTGGATCACCGGTATATTCATTAGGAACAGGGAAATCGAAGTAGTTGTAGTTACTTATGTAAGTATCATTAGGTCTCTGGCTAAGATTCGTTACATGTCCCTGCCACGGCAAAGTCTGCGGATAGAAATGTGAGAAGAGAGCACTGTTTGGCCAATACAGGATGTCGTGTGGATAAGCGATGTAAGTATAGTATGGATTGCTTCCTATAGTAAAATGCGGATTCGCAGAAGCATATGATGTAAGTAACAGCAAGAGAGTGAAGACCAATTTTTTCATGGCAATTCCTCTTAAATTTTCTCGACTAAATGTTCCTAAAAAACGCACAATATTTGCACCATAGAGATGTTTGCATTCTGCTTGTAGATTGTGGTTTTTCTAAAAATGATTCAGTGTAATAATTGGATTTGGAATGTAATTATTGCTTTCAGACGAGTTCACATTTTGAACAGGTTATTCTAAATTACTAGATATTGAGATAGGTCAAAAAACTAGAAATGCCGCATTAAATGTTTAACAGAATACTAAAACATAACCATTGGTTCAGTATAAGTCAGTTATATTAATTTCTTTATTTTTTCTCGATTATATCTTCCACCCAACTCATAACTGCCATCTTAGCGGGGAAACCAATAGTCGGCAGAGCAAGCATAACTGTTTACCTGATTTCATCTTATGTACATCCTGCGTCTAACGCCTTCCTTGTATGCGAGTGAACTGCACCTTCCATTCCCGCTCCTGTTGAGATTGCAAGCATGAATGATGAACGGGTTTTTTCATTCAATGGTACGGATTTATGCACAGCCGTTCCAAGTTCTTAATAAGCTTTCGCAACTTCGGGAAAATCTTTCTGGAATTTATTAAATCTCTTTAGTAGTTGTTTCATATGGATTCTTCTTTTTTAAAATGAATAAGTCTTTAAATAATTTGTATCTCTTTTGTTGTTATTCTCGTTAAAACGGGAATCTAGTTATTAAAAGCTTTGATTCCCTGTCGAGCACGGAATGAGAACTCCTTATTTACTCAACAATAAGTAATAAAAAGATGTCGATAGAAAATAACGAATTCGTTTATATCCTTTTCTGTCATTGGA
>JBATIA010000617.1:0-8606 GCA_049667415.1 Ignavibacteriaceae bacterium | reverse complement strand
TTTAAGATGGTACCGAGAAATTCAACATCATCCTCGGTATAATCCGATTTGTTTAATTTTTCTCCCAAACAGACCAAACCAATACAATCATCTGAAGAACTGATTTTTTCAACAATTTTTAAGTTTGAATCTTGCATAAAAGAAATAAGCGCCGGGTCATCTATGCATTCTTGTGTGGCTACCAATTCAGGAAATTGACTTGTTATTTCTGTCCCCAGTCCTTTCGAGCTTTTAAGAACGATCTTTCCGTTTTCCCTTAGAGCAATCAAACCCCTCGTGGCTAAAAACTTTCCAAGGCAGGTCAGCAGCACATTGTTCAGGATAAAGTTAAGATCAATACTGGAATTAATTATCCGGCTGAAATCAATAAGCGCTGCAAGGTTTCTTTTTACTCTAAGACTTTTTGCTTCAACCATTTTTCAGGAACCACTTATGTTTTTTGATAGAAGAACCTGATTATATTTACCAGGAATTGAAGTATACTTTACGTCATCCATTAAAGATTTCATCAAGTATATTCCAAGTCCACCCACTTTATGTTCACGATAATATTTTTGAAGGTCTGGCAAAGGAACACTTTCCGGCTCAAAAGATTTTCCGTAATCTATAATGGTGATTGTAAACTTTTCTTTATTGTATTCTATATTTATTATAATTTCTCCCTCGGGGGAAGATTTATACGCATGCTTAATAATATTGGTACATGCTTCATCAACTGCGAGCATAATATCTTCAACCTTAGCCATTGGTATTCCTGCATTCAGAGCATTCTCACTTACAAAATCCCTGATGACAGAGAGGTTTTCTGTTTTGCTTTTTACTTTAAATTTGCTTGACTTATTTTTATTCCGAATTGTCACTTTTTAACTCCCACTAAATTTCTTTAGTGCCTCTTCTTCATTTTTATAGATTTCATAAAGTAGTGGAAAACCTAACAGATCAAAAATGTTGAATACCTTGTCGCTCATATTTGTCAGCTTGATGTCCCCTTTATTTTCTCTAATAGCTTCGACATAAGCCATAAAAACACCAAGACCAGCGCTACTTATATACGCAAGGTCCTCGAAGTTTACGACTATCTTATACTTGCTATTTTCAATTAATTGCGTAAAGTTATTCTCAAGAGTTGGAGCTGTGTGTGCATCCAGGTATCCTTTAAGGTTAATAACACTTACGTCCCCTTTTTCTTTAATTGATGTACTGAATTCAGCCATTCTTTAACTCCATCCTTTTAAAAATTATTGTTGCCACTTAAAAATAACTAAAGTTATATCATCATACTGCGCATGGTTGCTGGAAAAAATCGTTATATCCCTTATAATTTTGTTTGAAAGCTCCTCAGCAGTTGCCTCATTACCAGAGCGAAGTATTTCCAGAAATTGCTGGTCCCCAAAGTCTTCCATATGTTCATTCTTTGCTTCCGTAACTCCGTCAGTATAAAGAACTATGGTATCGTTATAGTTCAGGTCAACCGAATATTCTTCCAGGGTTTGATCAAAATAAATATTATCACTCAGACCCAATCCCAAACCGGAAGGTTTTATTTGTCTGGAATCTTTATCTCTTAATAAAAATAAAGGACAATGTCCGGCGCGGGCAAAGTATAGCTTTTTTTCTGAAATATCGAAATAACCGTAAGCTGCACTAACGAAGGTTTTACTGTCTAATGCACTCCTGAGGATATCATTAGCTTTGCAAAGAATTTCTTTTGGTCTTTCAATGGTTTTTGATAATGATTCAAATATTCCTTTAACTTCAGCCATAATAAATGCAGCTGAAATTCCTTTTCCTGAAACATCCGCAATAACAAAGCCTAGTTTCGTTTTGCTTATCTCGAAAAAGTCGTAATAGTCACCACCCACTTCAAAAGCTGGAATAAAGACTGAGGCAATCTGCAAACCAGGGTAATCAGGAACTTTTGAAGGAAGAATTTTTTTCTGAATTTCTCTTGCAACATCAAGCTCTTTTTCCAGTCTTTCTTTTTCAATTGATTCTTCAAGCAGCCTTGAATTCTCAATTGCTACAGAGGCATAATCAGAAAACGTTTCTATTGCACCAAGGTCATCTTTTGTAAATATTTGACCGGTACCTTTAGCGGCAACAAGAATTCCCTGAACAACTCCGCGGGTTTTAACCGGTGATATAGAAATAATTGAAAACCTGTTTGCCTGTTCTTTTTCAAGAATTTTATCTTTTATTTGAAGGGTTTTTGTTTCGTTTAAATTTTCAAATTCAACTCTTTCGGAAATTTGTTTAGTTAATTTTTCCGATTCTATAAATCCTACGTTCTTATTAGCTATTGAAATTAACTTACCGTCTTCCTTCCAGATTATCCAGGCTGCACCAGAACCACTCAGCTTCATTGCTATATCAGTTACTGTTTCCGCAAGTTCGTTAAAATCCAAAACCTCAGTAATAAGTTTACTGAAGTACTGCAGTGATGTTACTTCCTGCGCTTTCCTGTCATAAGCTTCGGCAGTTGGCAGGTGAAAAAGTGTTGTGAAGAAGAGCATAAAAAAATATATAGATCCATAAACCATGACAATCGTATTAAATTGGCTTAGGGAAGGTGAAAAACCATCCATAACCTGGCTGTGGATATTATTACCGGAACTGCTGCTTATATTCACAATAAATAAAATTGAAATCACCAAAGAAAGTATTAGCAGGTAAATTTTTTCTTTTTTAGATAAAAACGCTATCCATGAAATACGTAAGGAGTTAAAGATCATCAGCAGAACAGCTACAATAAAAAATGTATTGCTAAGGAAGGAAACACTTTCATCCTGGAAGAAATTATTTGAAAGAGCTGCAAGTACGAAAAAGATAAGCATTGTATTAAAATAAATCTTTACATTTTTCCCCTGGTTCAAATAGAAAAGATACCTTAACGTTAACAAAAAGTATGAGATGAATCCTATAAATACAAGTAAGTATATCAGAGAAACAATATTGTAAACCAGCCCCGGATTTTTGAGCCTGAGATTTACATTATCGAACATGTATGGCATCAGAAAATCAGAAAAAGTAATTATGAAGAACATAATCGCGCTAAGGATTCCAACATTCATAACCAAAGACAATGAGGAAGATGCCCGGCTGTTTTCAAATTTAATTAAAGCCAGAAGTAAAAAGAATATTGAGACAGCAATTAAGAAATCGAACAAAATCATTAAAATGAGAGAATCAGGATTGCCGAGAAGCAATCTGAAAATGAATAGCAGAAATGCAGAGAGGAAAAATAACTGCAATTGTGTGCTTAAAATATTTCTCAGTGTTTTAACCATTTATACAAATCAGGTTCAGCAAATAAAACTTTTGAGACTAGCTAAATTATACTTTAATAAAATTAAACGAAATCGCTTAATAATTAAAGAATTCAGGTATAAACGGACATTTTATAGGATGGTTGAAAAATAATAATGCTATGTGTTAATATCGAACTTAAAACCAGCAGATATCGGGAGCCGGATTACCGGCTTAGGGGTTAAATTTATTTCCTGGGACTTTTAGTAACCTCTTTGTGTACTTTAATTTTCCAGTCTTTTGTTTCTTCACTTAATCGCTCTAGTTCTTTTTGCAATTCCTCCATTTGCTTCTTAAAATTATCACCAGAATAGTACCTGTCAAAGTAATCTTTGTCAAACTGATATTTTGCAAGCATTGAATCATCGAACGGTTTAACCTGCTTGAAATGATCCAGGCTATAAAGATCGAAATCTGGTTTTAGTCCAGCGAGAGAGTCTATATTAAGCGTACCAAAATTCATTTCATAGCTATGAACCGAATCGTTGTCGTAGTATTCAATTTTTATCCTGGAGCTTGATCTTTCGACTTTGGGTATCTTATACGCATAAAAGTGAATGTTTTTAGTGGCCTGCTCAATTAAGGGATTAATACTTTCGATATCCGGCAATTGTAATTCAGTGATATGATTTTCAGGGATATCAACTCTACAAATGTTGGAATCAACAGTGATTCTAAAAGAGTGTTGTAATTTGTTATCAATACCGGCATATTTTAAAGTTGAGTCAAACCTTATGCTTAATGTAAATTGTTTTATCTCTTCTTCCTTAGCTATTAATTCTTTTTCTAATTTCTTTAACTCTTTTATATAAAGTTTAGAATCGAATTGATATGAATCTGCAAATACTGAATCTGGAGTAACGAAAATGTATTGACCCTCCGGCGAAGTTTTTAGATTCTGCATTGCGTTTACCACTCTAACTTTTTCAGCATCGGAAATTCCGGCAGGAACAATTCTATTAAAGCCTTTAATATTTAATTTCTCGGCGGCTACAAGCAAATCAGCAAAAATAGCTTTTCTGTAATTCCACAAATTCGGGTTGATAGCGACTGTGTTCTTATCATTAACAAGTACCTGAGATTCAAGTGCTTCACCATAGCTGCCGATTATTGAGTCCACCGATTCTCTTTGCTTTTCGTTCAGATTCATTGCAGAGATAAATTCATTATAACTCTGCCTTCTCATTTTTTCATCACCTGAACGTATCTCAAAAAACTCTTTGCCTGAATCATCGTATCCAAGAAGGAGATATTGTTTGCGGGAGTTGTCGAGTGGAATCTCATTGTTGAATGCAAAATTGAAAATATCTTCGTTGGTCAAATTTGCAGCAAACAATACAGGCTGAAGATTTTCTTTGTAGAATCCTGTAATGGCTTCTTTCTGTTGATCCCATAATTGGTTTACCAGCTCAGGATTGATCTTTAGCACAATCATCACAGCAATAGTAACGAGCGCCAGTGCTGTTGCGGGCATCCATCTGCTTATTTTGGCAGATTCACTTTTTTGACCTTCAATTTTTGACATTAAACGGGTTTCAAAGTAGGGTGACTCCGGTATTCTTTTGACATTCTGAGTGAGTTGCTTGATTTTTTTCAGATCTTCAAGTTGCATTTTTAGCTCGAGGGAATTCTGTAACAGATTCTCAACTTCTGCTTTTTCTGACCGGGATAATTCACCATCAAGATAAGCAGAGAGTAATTCCATATTCTTTACGTCTTTACTCATTGCATCAATTCTCTTTCAAGAGGCTGTAAAATTTCTTTCAACCTTTCCCTTCCTCTAAATATTCTGGATTTAACAGTGCCCATTTCACACTTCAGAGTTTCTGAAATTTCCTGGTAGCTGAAGCCTTCAATATCTTTTAGAATTAATGGCATTCTCAGTTTTACCGGAAGTTTGGAAATTGCATCCATAACTATCCGGGAAACATCGTTATTCTCAGCAGGTGTGTCAAATTCAGTAATTTCACTTCCTTCTTCAAGTGGTGAAAAAATCTTTCTAACATTCATTTTTCTTAAATAATCTTTACACCTGTTAACTGTAATCCGGTAAAGCCAGGTTGTGAATTGAGACTCAAACCTGAAAAATTTAAGATTTCTATAAACTGTAATGAAAACTTCCTGAGCTATATCATCAACAAGTGCGCTATTATTCATTGTTAGGTAAACTATATTTCTTACTTTTTCCTTATGCCTCTTTACCAGGATCTGAAAAGCAGACTTATCGCCGTCAATAAATTGCCTGATTATAGCATAATCATCATCTATTGAAAGTATTTGGGCTTGCTGCAAATCCTTTTCTTTATCGTTTGAAACCATTTTTTAGACGAAGTGTTTTCTTTGTTGTTCCAATTTATTAAATAGTTACCTGTTCAGAAAGTTCTTAAATAAAGCTCCATTCAATAGTTGCAAAAGTATGCATAACTAATTAAATTTCGATGAAAATTAAAAGGAGTAATTCATGAAAATTAAAACCACCGAAAAATATGGAGCAGTAATACTAGAATTAAAAGGAAATGTGATGGGTGGTGATGATACCAAGGATTTCAACGATCTGCTTCATAAATTGATTGATGAAGGCAAAACAAGAATTATAATTGATCTTGGAGACGTGAAGTTTATGAACAGTTCCGGGTTGGGAATGATGATAGGCGGTCTGACCACAATGAAAAAAGCAAACGGGTATTACAAGCTGGCAAATGTTTCTGACAAAATTGAAAGCTTACTTATAATTACAAAATTGATTACGATTTTTGAACATTACGATTCTGTTGATGCTGCCGTAGAATCGTTACCAAAATAAACCTTAAAGAAGAATTAATTAATCAGAAACTCCGAGTTTTTCAATTCGGAGTTTTTATTTTGGCTTAAGCTATCCTTAAACAAATTAAACATCTATGAGTGTTACAGTTCTTATCGGAAGCCAGTGGGGCGATGAAGGTAAAGGAAAAATTGTAGATATACTTAGCGAAAAGTATAAAATCGTTGCCAGGTATCAGGGCGGTGCAAACGCTGGACATACAGTTATTATAGGCGATAAAAAATACATACTTCATTTAATCCCATCAGGAATTCTAAGAGATGATGTTATTTGTGTAATTGGCAATGGAGTTGTTATTGATCCGAATGCTTTGCTTGAGGAGATAGATATTCTTGAGAAAAACGGAATTGATGTAGAGGGTAGATTATTTATTAGCCAAAATGCTCATCTGATTATGCCTTATCATAAGCTGCTCGATTCTATTAGTGAAAGTGGTGACACAAAGATTGGTACGACCGGCAGAGGAATAGGTCCATGTTATATTGATAAGTTTGCCCGTAAAGGAATCAGGATAGTAGATCTACTTGACAGAACAGAGCTGGAAAAAAAGATCAGGCTGAATCTCAAGGAAAAGAATGAACTCCTGAAAAAGGTTTATGAACATGAAGGTCTTGATGTTGACTTAATTGTAAAGGAATACCTTGAATTCGACCATACAATTGATAAATACATAAAGGATGTCCCGTCTTTTCTAAACAGTGCGATTGCTGAAGGTAAATCTATATTGCTTGAAGGTGCACAGGGAACATTGCTGGATGTGGATCATGGTACATATCCTTTTGTTACTTCCAGCAATCCAACTGCTGGAGGAGCCTGCACAGGTACAGGAATCCCTCCAACTAAGATAGATTCAGTAGTTGGAATAGTGAAAGCATACACAACACGTGTAGGAAATGGTCCTTTCCCAACTGAACTTCTTAATGAAGAAGGTGAACAGCTAAGAAAAATTGGTGATGAATATGGTGCAACGACCGGGCGGCCAAGAAGGTGTGGCTGGTTTGATGCCTTTCTTGTGGCATATTCTCAAATGGTTAATGGAATTACCTCTGTAGCCATTACAAAGCTTGATGTGCTCAGCAGTTTTAAGAAAATAAAAGTCTGCATTGGTTATGAATTGAACGGTAAGAGATTAAAGAATTTTCCAACTTCAGTTGAACAGCTATCCAAAGTTACTCCGGTTTATGAAGAACTTGATGGATGGAAACAGGACATAACGGATTGTCTTTCTTACGATGAACTTCCGGCAAAAACAAAAGAGTATCTCGATTTCATTGCGAAGCATTCCCTAATTAAAATTAGTATTATCTCTGTCGGGCCAAAGCGGAAGCAGACTTTCTATTCTAACAACTAGATTTAAAATTATCTAAGTTTATCCAATTTAATTTTCCTACTGAATTTTACTTTCCTTTTCTCTAATTTTGGTTTCAGTTAAAACTTCATTTCTTAAGGTGCAATATGAAAATGGCTGGCGGTCCTGCTTCAATAAACATAAAAATAATCCTTCTAATTATTGCGGTGTTGATTGCAATTGGAACTCTTTATTATACTCAAACTCTTGTTGCCAAACTCCAGGAAAAAGAGAGACAGATTGTTGAGCTTTATGCGAAAGGTATTGAATATGTTGCGAACACAACCAATCCTGATGTGGATATCACTTTTCTATTTGATAATATCATTAAACCAATTGACTTTCCTCTCATACTTTCCGATGCAGAGAATAATGTAAATTTCTTTAGTAGAACTGATATAAGAAATATTGAGATAGATTCAACTTTAAACGCCGAACAGTTTAAAGTTTTCATAGCAGATATGATAACTGAAATGGATGCAACCCATCCACCAATTGAAGTTACCTATGAAGATTCAATTCTTTTAACCAAAATTCATTATGGCGATTCCGAACATATTCGGCAACTTCGTTATTATCCATACATCCAGCTTCTAATCGCTGCTATGTTTATCGTATTGGGTTATATCGGGTTCAGCAGTATCAAGCGCAGTGAGCAGAGCAACATTTGGGTTGGAATGGCAAAAGAAACAGCCCATCAGTTTGGAACCCCAATCTCGAGTCTTATGGGCTGGCTGGAAATGCTAAAAATAAATTACAAAGAACCTGTCAAGGTTTTAGATATTTCTGAAGAAATAAACAACGATGTTGAAAAGTTAAATAAGATCACTCACAGGTTTTCAAAGATTGGCTCTAAACCGGAACTTTCCAAAACAAATGTTATCGAAGAGCTAAAAAGTGTCACAGCTTATTTTGAAAGGAGACTGCCTCAAACCGGAAAATCGGTTGAGTTAAAAATATCTGGTGATGAAAACGCATGTGCGGAAATAAACTCTGAACTTTTTGAATGGGTGATAGAAAACCTGATCAAGAATGCTCTTGATGCTATTGAGGAAAATACCGGGCGAGTTGAAATGATGGTTAAAGAGGAGAAGAGGCATGTAGAGGTTGAAGTCAGGGATAGTGGAAAGG
>JBATIA010000616.1:0-4660 GCA_049667415.1 Ignavibacteriaceae bacterium | reverse complement strand
CCGTAATCCCACTCGTTTATTCTTCCAAATGCTTTCGCCCCATAAATTAAAGGGACAATCTGTCCGTCAGGTAGAGATTTTCCTATTCGTCTTGAATAAAATAATTCAAGTGGTTTGTAAAAGCCTGTGTTTTGCTGTCGTCCGGAAGGCAAGAATATCTCGCTCCCTTCAGTAAAGAACGGTCTTCTCTCGGGGAAGTATGTTTCGTATTTTGTTATATTGAAATCGAACGGATCTGCTTCAATCTGTGCAAAATCAGGATTTGCAGTAAGTTGAAAAGTTAATTTCAAAGATGGATTGTAAAAAACATCAAGGCCCCAATCAGGTTTAATATCATATTTGTTATTATGGAGGCGTGTAGCATTGGTTAT
Source organism: Ignavibacteriaceae bacterium (assembly GCA_049667415.1). Taxonomy (GTDB): domain Bacteria; phylum Bacteroidota; class Ignavibacteria; order Ignavibacteriales; family Ignavibacteriaceae; genus IGN2. Next base: position 4,289 of record JBATIA010000616.1, on the reverse strand, counting down.
TCCGACTGGATAGATCTCGAGGTTCAAACCTTCGGCTGATGGTTTAAAACCTGAAAAAACAAGCTTACCAAACTTGGATATTCTCTGACCCTCATTCTGTTCGTATTCACACCAGTAAAGGTCTTCTCCATTTACAGGCATCCACCTGTCAAAGTCTAATCCCCATTCCGTTAATTCTTTATTATACTTTATTGATTTATAGGGAATCTTGATTTCAACAACATAGCCCCAGTTATAAATTTCTGAATCGGCAAACCATATTCCGTCCCACCCATAGTCTTTATTCCTTGCATCATCAAGCATCCGCGAATCCATCTTTACCCCCGATGCACTCACTGCAAACTTATAAGCGGTTTGCTTATCGTTAAAAGTATCGAGCATAATTGAAACTCCATCACCGGTAAAATCATCAAGCAGTCCGGCGCTTGCCTGCACATTTTCTAGTGTTTGATAACTTATAAAAAGGCAGTACAAAGCATCTTCAGTGGTTAAAACTTTTACTACCGTGATGCAGGAGGGAGGTTGATTAAAATAAGGCTGAAGCTGAAAAAAATCCGAAGTCGAATCAGCTTCGTTCCAAGCATTATCTATGACTCCATCGACTTCTATTGATGAGACGGTCTCTTTTAAATAAAGTTTTTTCTCCTGTTTTTCAGATAATTGAGCTGAAGCGGTAAAAGTAATTAATAAACTAATTAATACAACAGCCATTGGTTGAATCTAAATAAGTTTTTTAGCAAACCTAATATAATCTCTTAATCTATTGATATAAAATCAAGTTAAGAACACCTTATTTTTCTTTTCTATTTGATAAGGTGATTTTTTATATGACTAATGGAGAAGTACTTTAAATCGGGAAGATTGGAAAATCAGCATTTAGCATTCAGGTCGAGTTTAAAAAAAAGCCCCGAAAATCGGGGCTATAGAAATTTTCTGTCGTTTTCTAAACTATCCAAGGTAGGCTTTTAATCTGCCGCTTCGCTTTGAGTGTCTAAGGTTTCTCAAAGCTTTCTCTTTAATCTGTCTTACTCTTTCACGGGTTAGATTAAATCTTTCGCCAATCTCTTCAAGTGTAGCGGAATGGTCTCCTTCAATCCCGAAGTAAAGTTTAATTACTTCTGCTTCTCTTTCTGTAAGAGTACCGAGAACATTCTGAACTTCTTTCTTAAGAGATTCTTTCATCAACTCTTTATCGGGTAACGGCTGCTCGTCATTCGGAAGAACATCAATAAGACTGTTCTTATTTTCATCACCGGTTTTTAATGGTGCATCCATCGAGACGTGACGACCTGAAATCTGAAGTGCATACGCAACTTCATCTGCAGTCATATCAAGAATTTTTGCAAGCTCATCTGTAGTAGGCTTTCTTTCATACTCCTGTTCAAGATCTCTGTAAGCCTTACTGATCTTTGTCAGGTTTCCAACTCTGTTAAGAGGTAAACGAACAACTCTCGACTGATCAGCAATTGCCTGCATGATTGACTGTCTTACCCACCATACTGCGTAAGAAATAAATTTAAATCCACGTGTTTCATCAAATCGCTGTGCAGCTTTTATCAATCCGATGTTACCTTCATTAATTAAATCACCGAGGGAAAGACCCTGGTTCTGAAACTGCTTTGCTACCGAAACAACGAATCTTAAATTAGCTTTAATTAATTTTTCCTGGGCAAGCATATCGCCCTTTTTAATTAGTATAGCTAATTCAATCTCCATATCAGGAGTCAAAAGATCAACCTTGCCTATTTCCTGCAAGTATTGATCAAGAGATTTACTTTCGCGATTTGTAAATTGCTTAGTTATTTTCAAGCTAATCGCTCTCCTTTACAAGGTTTGGTGAATAGAAAATTTTGTGGTTGTAATTGTAAGATTTTGCTTAACTGCCAAATTGAAAGTTGCAAATATATCACTATAATAAGATGAAAGGAAGAGTAAAAGGTTCCCTAAATCACAAATTTTTCTCCAGATTGAGGAAAACCTACGTTTTTGAAGCCTTTATGAAGCAATTTTTCTTTTAATGGTATGGCTTGTTCTTCCTCACCATGTACCAAAAATATATTTTTTAGCCTGTTTTTGTCATTTAGTCGAAGATAATCAATTAGTTCTGCCTGATCCGCGTGGGCACTGAAATAATCCATAGTCTTTACTTCTGCTTTCACTTTATGCGGCTCACCAAAAATATTTACTTCAGTCTCTCTATCGATAATTTTTCTCGCAAGCGTGTGTGCTGCAGCATACCCGACAAACAAAATCAAATTTTTCTTGTTCTCAATATTATTTGCTAGATGATGTAAAATTCTCCCGCCTTCAGCCATTCCGGATGCAGAAATAATTATGCAGGGTTCATTTTTATCATTTAATTCCTTTGATTGTGCAACTTCTTTAATGTATGTCAATCTTCCAAAACCGAAGGGGTCCTGGTTATTCTGAATGAAAATTCTATAAGTCTCCCTGTCGTAACATTCCGGATGTGTCTGGTAAATTTTTGTTGCTTCAACAGCAAGCGGGCTGTCAACATAAATCGGTATAACCGGAATCCGGTTCTGATCGAATAGTTTATGAAGCACATAAACAAGCATTTGTGTTCTTCCAACAGCAAATGAGGGAATGATAATTTTGCCTCCGCGTTCAATAACTGATTTTACAGTTCGCGCGACTTCTTCTTCAACTTCGTCTGTAACTGTGTGTAACCGGTTTCCGTAAGTTGATTCCATAATAAGCAGATCAAGATCACGCAGAACATTCGGATTGCGGATAATTGGCATATCGCTTCTACCGATGTCACCACTGAACCCGATGCGATAATTTTTCCCGTTCTCATTTATTTCAAGGAGAATTCCTGCAGATCCTAATATATGTCCTGCATCCCAGTAAGTTGCCATTACTCCGGGTGCAACTTCAATTGCCCGTGAGTACTGCACCCCAATAAACTGATCCATCGCTTTTTCAACATCGTCAAAATCATAAAGTGGTTCAAAAGGATTTTTATGCTGTTTCTTCCTGATTTTATTAACAACATAAATATCTCTTTCCTGCAGGTGAGCAGAATCCCGAAGCATAATCTGGCAAAGATCAACTGTAGCAGCTGTTGTATAGATATGCCCGTTGAAACCATTCTTAACTAGTCCGGGTATTTTTCCACAGTGATCAATGTGAGCATGTGAAAGAAGAACAACATCAATTTCCGATGGAGAATATTTAAAGGTGCGGTTTATTTCGAAAGCTTCTTTTCGTTTTCCCTGGTATAGTCCGCAATCTAAAAGAATTTTTTTTCCGTTAATATAAAGAAGGTGTTGTGAGCCGGTTACTGTTTGTGCTGCGCCGATGAATTGAATTTCCAATACGATTTCCTTTTAGAAATGATCAGTTTGAATACAAAGATAAGTAATAAGATTAAAAGAAGCTTAATTGATCTGACTGAACTATTGAATCAAAAGATTCTCCCAGTAAAATCAGAACAGAATCGGCGATTGGTTTAACTTGCTTTTCTATATAGTGATCATAATCAATATCCGTATGCTTCAGTTCTATTGGAACAGGACCACGTTTTGTGATGACGTAGTAAACTGTTCCGCTAGCTTCGGGAAGCATTCGTGCTGCTTTTACATGCTGAGGAATATTCTTAGTGTATTCGTCAACATCTTTCCTCAATCTTTTTCTGTAAACAAGCTTATCATCGTACTCACCAGCCTTAACTTTTTTGACTATTTCTCTTAACCAGTTTTCAATTTCCTCATTATTGAAAATCCTGTTGTAAAGTTCCACCTGGAATTCTTTTGCCAGCCTTGTCCAGTCGGAACGAACAAACTCCATTCCCACAAACTCAATTGTTTCCTTACCGTTGTCTGAAAGCAGTCCGGCATATCTTTTCTTCGCACCGGTTTCACTTCCCCTGGCCGGAGTTAGAATAAATTTGCGATAATATTTTTCAAATTCAATTTCTAGATATGATTTTAAGCTATATTCTTTTTGAATTCTTTCTGACCAGTAATTATTTAAGTCTGTAGCTATTCGGTTTCCATTCGGCTTTGCCTTTTCTCCCTCACCTTCTTTTAGTTTGACGAAGAGTGAATCAGTATCGCCATAAATTACTTCGTATCCTTTTTCAGCGAGGAATGTTTTACTATCGATTAATAATTTTTGTCCAGTGCCTGTTATTGCAGTTGGTAGATTCGGATGATAAAACCTGCATCCAAATGAACCCATGACACCGTAAAAACTGTTCATCAAAATTTTTATTGCCTGGGATAACTGCTTGTCGTTTTTTTTCTTTGCAAGATTTATTTGTT
>JBATIA010000615.1:0-7411 GCA_049667415.1 Ignavibacteriaceae bacterium | reverse complement strand
GGATTTTACTTTGCTCCAAATGTTTCATACAATAACCTATCGGGGGACGATGCTGATGATGAATCCATCTCAATAACCTCGGTTGGTGGTTTAATTGGCTGGCAATGGTTCCCGGGCGAACAGTTTGCAATTGGTCTTGGTATTGGAGTAGATTATTATTTCTTTTCCGGTGACGATAACGATGACGATTTTTCAAGTTTAGATGGAACTGCCCCTTTACTCAGGTTTGATATCGGTTATGCCTGGTAGTTTTTTATTAAAGGCGAGACATAGCGCTCGCCTTTCTAATTTACGTTCTTGACTCTTTTCCTGAAAACAAACCCATACTCAGAAAGTTCCTTTACAAATGGCTTGTAAAGGTATGGCAGTGTCGGGGGCATATGGACGCCGGTGTCCTTTATAAGACCCTCAAATATATATTTTGTTGCAATAGCTGGCGGAAGTCCCACTGCTTTAGCCATGGCAGAATCACCATTGGGTTCACCATCAGCAACCATTGTGGCTGTCCTGTGTTCCTTTTTCCCACCTGGAAATTCGGCAAGAATATCAACGTGGATAATTGTCATATCGGTCTCACCTGGTAAGTATGTTAATTTCTTTAAAAGTAATTCGATGAATACGTCCAGCTTAGATCCATTATTAATTTTAATTGACGCATTATCAAACATTCCAAGCCATTCCAACCGCATCATTATATCAGATAAATGATCTACTCCCAGATAGTTTGTAAATTTGATTTCTAAATTCTCTGTTGGTTTAGAGTTAATCAAGGATGCAGCAAAATCACGGAAGGTTTTCCCTTTCCAGTCAAACTTATCTTTGTCGTTTAACAAATCGAGTTTCCAAAAGTTTCGCATATTGTTGCAATATCCCGAGAACCTTAGTAAGCCCCGGTAAAAAGTTACATTATCAGGTAAGCTGTACGGTTTAACGTAGCGGGTTACGTCCTTATTTGCATATGCTTCAAATGTTCCAAGCCCTTCAATATCTACCATCGTAAAATTTTCAAAGAGTTTGTCCCCATCTATTGGAACCGGTTTTCCTTTATCCAGCCACTTCGCAGGAACCTGTGCTGCAAGGAAGACACCCTTTGGCTCCCAGGAAAACTTATAACCCATCGGATTATTATTGAACTTAAATGAGGGAAGACCGGAGCCATATGAATATACATCAATCACTCTCCCGTCATCAGCTTTTATTTCATCAAGCAACATCTGTGTTGCAAAGTGATCCATGCCCGGATCTTCTCCGAGTTCATTTAAAATTAAGATTCCTCTATCTTTCGCCTCCGAATCGAGCTCCTTAATCTGGGGTATTTCATACGATGTAGTTACCATACTTTTTTTATGCTTTAAACAGAGCTTTGCTACCATAACGTGGTAAGCTTTTGGAATCATATTTATTACAATATCATGCCCGGCAATGAGTTTGTCCAGTTTTTCAACTTCATCATTAGCCCATGCCACTGTAGCTGCTCTTTTTCTACCAGCAATTATTTTTTCGGCCTTTGATATGGTTCTCGCGGCCATAGTGACATTATAACCACATTTTTCTGTTAAATAATCAACGATAGGTTTGGTTACATGACCGGCGCCTAAGATTAATACTTTTTTCATTTTTGCTCCCTCTCCTTTATTGCTGTTGGTAAGTTCTCCAGAAATAAATATAAGAATTTATGAAGAATAATTGAGTACACGGGAAAAATAAATTGATAAGGTGGGTTTTGAATTTATATAAAAACTAAAACTAACCTTCACGCAAATTACAAGACCCCTTTTGCCTTGAAAAAACATCAAAAAATCATATCTTGCAACCCGATTTTATGAATTTCAGAGGTATTCGCTTATTACCATCAGAATGAATAAAAAGGAAGGTTTTATAATGAATTACAAATCCTATATGCTGCACAATTTCAAATCTATACCGCAGGTTCAGAATCTGCCGGCAGATTTGATAGAAGCTATTGAAATCGTGGGCTCTGTATTGCCTTTCAAGACGAATAATTACGTTGTTGAAAAACTGATTAATTGGGATAATGTGCCGAATGATCCGATTTTTAAATTAACATTCCCGCAGAAAGAAATGCTTCTACCTCATCACTATGAACAGATGAAAAAGGTAATCAAAAACGGAGCTTCAAAAAGTGAAATAAAAACTGCCGCTAATGAAGTCCGCCTTGAATTAAATCCTCATCCGGCGGGACAGCTTGAATATAATGTTCCAATGATAGAAGGAGAAAAATTATTTGGAATGCAGCACAAGTACAGAGAAACGGCATTATTCTTCCCCAGCCAGGGTCAAACCTGTCACGCCTATTGTACTTTTTGCTTTCGCTGGCCGCAATTTGTTGGAATGGATGATCTCAAGTTTGCTTCTAAACAAGCCGATCATCTTGTGGATTATGTTAAGGAACATACGGAAGTAACCGACGTACTGTTTACGGGCGGCGATCCTTTAATTATGAAAACAAAGCATCTTGAGTATTATATTCGCCCATTGATTGAAGCCAATATTGAAAATCTCAGAACCATAAGAATCGGAACAAAAGCTCTTGGTTACTGGCCATACAGATTTTTAACCGATGACGATGCAGACGATCTTTTACGTTTATTTGAAGATGTGAAGAAGGCTGGTAAGCATCTGGCTTTTATGGCTCACTTCAATCATTCTGTTGAGTTTGAAGGAGATGCGGTCGCCAGTGCTATCCAGAGAGTTCTTAATACTGGGGCCGTTATCCGAACTCAGTCTCCTGTTCTTAAACACATTAACGATGATCCGAAGGTATGGGCAGACATGTGGAAAAAACAGGTTGGGCTAGGCTGTATTCCATATTATATGTTTATTGCCCGTAACACAGGAGCTCAGCATTATTTTTCTATTCCGCTGGTTGAGGCATGGCAACTTTTCAGAAAGGCTTATCAATCAGTAAGCGGAATTTGTAGGACTGTGAGGGGACCAAGTATGTCTGCTCTCCCCGGAAAAGTGCAGGTTCTTGGTATTGGTGAAATTGCCGGGCAAAAAATAATTACCCTTAGAATGATACAGGGAAGAAATCCTGATTGGGCGGCCAGACCCTTCTTTGCAGAATATGATAACAAAGCACTTTGGTATACAGATCTCAAGCCTGCGTTTGGCGAAGAGAAATTTTTCTTCCAGGATGAACTTGAAAAAATCCTTAAACCTGACGAAATTGAGGTAGACTTCGAATAAATATATGACTGAAAACCAAACTTTCGATATCAGCCTCAACTTGAATGTTAGGGGAATGCCGCTTTCGGCCACTCTTCAGATTAACGAACTTTCAAATAAACTTAAGGAAGAGGGAAAAAAGATTTACAAAATGGGTTTGGGGCAATCTCCGTTCCCGGTTCCCCAGGTTGTGGTTGAAGAGCTGCGCTCAAATGCATTTCAAAAAGACTACTTAGAAGTAAAAGGATTAAAACCTTTAAGAGAAGCCGTTGCAGATTACCACTCAAGACGGAATGACATTCAGCGTAGTGCTGATTATGTTCTCATCGGTCCGGGCTCCAAAGAGCTGATGTTCCTCTTACAGTTTGTTTACTATGGAGAACTGGTAATACCTACTCCAAGCTGGGTAAGTTATGCGCCTCAAGCAAAAATTATCGGAAGACAATTAGCATGGATAAAAACCAAACAGGAAAACAAGTGGCGTTTGCTTCCCGAAGAATTACATAATATTTGTGACAAAGACCACTACAAACCGCGTGTAGTAATATTAAACTATCCTTCAAATCCAACGGGTGTAACTTACACCTGCGAGGAATTACAAGAACTTGCTGATGTTGCAAGAAGGTTCCGGGTTATTCTTCTTTCGGATGAGATTTACGGAGAGCTTAACTTTAAAGGAAATCACTGTTCAATTGCTCGCTTCTATCCTGAGGGGACGATCATTTCCGGTGGACTTAGCAAGTGGTGTGGAGCCGGAGGTTGGAGATTGGGTACTTTTACTTTTCCAAAATCCCTTTCCAGTTTATTAAACGGAATGGCTGCCGTTGCAAGCGAAACCTTCACATCTACCAGTGCACCTATTCAATATGCTGCAATCAAGGCCTTCACAGGAGGAATAGAAATTGAAAGATATTTATGGAATGCAAGAAAAATTTTAAGTGCTCTGGGAGCTAAAATTTACAACATACTTTCTGCCGGCGGGGTTGAAGCACCGGAACCGGATGGTGCTTTTTATCTCTTTATCAATTTCGACAATTATTCTGATAAACTAAAAACGAAAAACATATTTACCAGCCTTGATTTAACTACCCGGTTGTTGGATGAAACCGGCGTTGCACTTTTGCCCGGCAGCGTCTTTGGAAGACCCGAAGAAGAGTACACTGCCCGGCTCTCTTATGTAGATTTTGATGGGAACAGAACTCTTGCCGCCGCCGAGATACTTCTACCTGAAGAGTCTATAACCGAAGATTTTCTCTCCACGTATTGCTCTCACCTTTTAGAGGGAACTAATAGAATAATTGGTTGGTTGAAATCGCTCTGATATATACTTTGACCCGGTCATCAAATCAAAAACTAATTATTATTAACTTTGCTTCTATTCTTAATCCAAAAAACAACAGATAAATACGATGGCGACTAAAAACGTTTTCTTCCTGGTTTTACTCATGGCTTGTTCTATCACCTTCTTGTCTCCTTCTGCACAAACTCTTAACCTGAAAATAATTGAAACAAGCGATGTTCACGGTGCTATTCTTCCTTATGACTTTTTAAGAGACACTTCAACGAACAGCTCTCTTTCACAGATTCACACTTACGTTAATTCAGAAAAAGTTAGGAAGCCCAACCAGCAAGTAATTCTGTTGGATAATGGCGACATCCTACAGGGTGATCCACTGGTTTATTTCTACAATTATGAAGACTCAACCAGCACGCATATTTCCGCACAAGCTATGAACTTTATGAATTATGATGCAGCAACCATTGGCAACCACGATATTGAAACCGGACACTTGGTTTACGATAAATTCAGAAAGGAAATAAATTTCCCCTGGCTTGCCGCTAACGCAATAGATACGAAAACAGGAGAGCCATATTTCGATCCTTATACTATAATCGAAAGGGGTGGGGTTAGAATTGCTGTGCTTGGATTGACTACCCCGTACATTCCTAACTGGCTGCCGGAAATTCTTTGGGAAGGAATTGAGTTTGAGGATATGGTTGAAACCGCTGAAAAGTGGATCCCGGTAATTAAAGAAAACGAAAAACCCGATTTGATTATTGGCCTGTTTCATTCAGGCGTAGATTATAATTATAATAATGAAAACAGTGTAACTTATAAAAATGAAAATGCCTCTCAGCTTGTAGCAGAGCAGGTCCCCGGTTTTGACGTTGTATTTGTTGGACATGACCATGCCAGTTGGAATTTTAAAATAGAAAACCCGGTTGGTGACAGCGTTTTGATTCTTGGGCCTTTATCAAGAGCTAATACTGTTGCCGTAGCCAACATTCAAATGGAATTTGATAGTTTGGAAGGCAGGTGGAAGAAGAAGAATATATCAGGAGAGATTGTCGAAATAAAAAATTATAGGCCTGATAATTTGTTTATGAGTAATTTCTTATTAAACCTTAATGTGGTTGAAAACTATGTGCAGAAACCACTGGGACAAATAACGGGATCTGTCTCCTCAAGGGAATCTCTTTTTGGTCCTTCAGCCTTCGTTGACCTTATACATAACGCTCAGCTGGAATTAACCGGTGCAGACGTATCTTTTGTTTCGCCACTTTCCTTTAATGCAACGATTGATAGCGGCTGGATAAGAGTTAAAGATATGTTCAAACTATACCATTACGAAAATTTTCTCTATACGATGGAACTTTCCGGAAAGGAGATTAAAGACTTCCTTGAATACTCATTTGGCAACTGGTTCAACAAAATGGAAAATGAAAACGATCACCTTTTAAAATTTAAATATGATGAGGATGGTGCAATAAAATATTCTGATCGATACAGCACTCCTCAACTTGAGGAGAGATATTATAACTATTCTTCTGCTGCCGGAATTAATTATACTGTTGATGTGTCTAAACCATCGGGTGACAAAGTAACAATTACTACACTAGCAAATGGTGCGCCTTTCGACCAGAACATAAATTATACGGTTGCTATAAACTCATATCGCGGCAGTGGGGGCGGTGGTCATCTTACACGCGGTGCCGGGATACCGCAGAAGGAATTATCAAATAGAGTCCTTACTTCAACAGACAAGGATTTGCGATATTATCTTATGAAATGGATTGAAGAGAAGAAAATTATTAGTCCTGAAATCATCAGCACGTGGAAAGTTATTCCCGAAGTCTGGTGGGAGAAGGGCCGATTAAAAGACTATGTGGTTCTTTTTGGAGAAGAAGCGCCAGAACCAGAGAAAAAATCAATAGAATCAGATATTAAAAAATAACAACTGCATAAAAATGAACACAGAAAAAAGCAAACAACTTTTCGAGCAAGCAAAAAAATATATTCCCGGCGGAGTGAATTCTCCTGTCAGGGCATTTAAATCCGTTGGCGGTGATCCTTTGTTCATTACAAAAGGGAAGGGTTCAAAGTTCTGGGATGCTGATGGTAATGAATACATAGATTACATCGGTAGTTGGGGACCGCATCTTTTCGGTCATAATCCACCGTTCATAATTGATGCTTTGAAATCTGCAATTGAAAATGGAACAAGCTTCGGCGCTCCAACCGAAATGGAAATTAAAATGGCGGAGATTATCATTCTGCTCGTTCCCTCGGTTGAAATGGTAAGAATGGTCAACAGCGGTACGGAAGCAACAATGAGTGCGGTGCGTGCAGCACGCGGATTTACCAGCAGAGAAAAATTTATAAAGTTTGAAGGATGTTATCATGGACATGCAGATTATTTTTTAATTAAAGCGGGAAGCGGCGCATTAACTCTTGGTGTTCCTACTTCGCCAGGAGTAACAAAAGGAAACGCGGCAGATACGCTTCTTGCAGATTACAATGATATCAACTCAATTAAAAAACTAGTTTCGGCAAACAAAAATGAAATTGCGGCTATAATTATAGAACCGATTGCAGGAAATATGGGGGTTGTTAGAGTCAAAGATGAGTTTATTAAAGAACTCCGTGCAATTTGTGATGAAGAGAAAATAGTTTTGATTTTTGATGAAGTGATGACAGGCTTCCGTGTTGCCGCGGGCGGGGCACAGGAAATACTTGGAATAAAACCAGACCTATCAACATTCGGAAAAATTATTGGTGGGGGATTGCCTGTTGGTGCTTTTGGGGGGAAGAGAGAGATAATGGAAAAGATTGCACCAAGCGGTCCCGTTTACCAGGCGGGAACTCTGAGCGGAAATCCTCTTGCAATGGCTGCGGGTTGTGCTGCATTAAAACACATTAAAGATAACCCGGGAATTTATA
>JBATIA010000614.1:0-1532 GCA_049667415.1 Ignavibacteriaceae bacterium | reverse complement strand
AGGTTTATTGGATTTGTAAATCAATTCCCGGCTAAAAATGTAATTGGTATCTTTTCAGATTTAGATTATATAATTAAAAATAATGATGTTGAGGACGTAGTTATTACTCTTCATGATTATACTAGCGAAAATCTGGATGATATTGTTAATATTTGTAACAAGAATGCTGTTAAAATTCATGTAATCCCAGATTACTTTAGATTCTTGTCTGGCAGGTTTCAGATAAGTACTGTCAGTAATCTTCCTGTTATTACAATTAGGGATGAGCCGCTTAATGAAGCTATCATGCGGTTGATTAAAAGAGTCTTTGATATTTTCTTTTCCTTAATAATTATACTGTTTATCCTTTCTTGGCTTATACCAGTTTTAGGCTTGCTAATTAAGCTTGATTCTCCTGGCACAGTGTTTTTCATCCAGGAGAGATTCGGTGCAAGGAAACGAAAATTCAATTGTTACAAATTCAGAACTCTTGCTTATGAAAGGAGAGATCCGGAAAAATTTGAACCAATAATTCAGAAAGACCCAAGAGTAACCCGGGTTGGAAAAATATTAAGAAAAACAAATATCGACGAAATCCTGCAATTTATAAATGTGCTAAAGGGTGATATGTCTGTTGTGGGACCTAGACCCCTACCGCTTGGTGTTGAGATGGTTTATGAAAAGGTTTTTGAAGAAATAAAAATGAGATACAACGTTAGACCTGGTATAACGGGTTGGGCACAGATAAATGGTTTAAGGGGTGAAGTAGTGGATGAAGAAGAAAATAAAAGACGTATTCGTGAGAAAATGAAATATGATCTTTGGTATATAGAAAATTGGTCGATGAAACTCGACTTTCAAATAATTTTACTTACAATTTGGCATATGATCAGAGGGGATACAAAAGGATTTTAAACATGTCCAAGTAAATTAGATAATAAAAACATAGTCGATTTCTTTTTATTAATTCGATTTAAAATCTATTCTTTTCCAATAATTGCAGCAATAGTAATTATAATTGAAATAATTCCCTTAAAATTGATTTTAATAAAAAAAATATTACAATAGTCCCTTATAGAGCTTTAATAAGCTACGATCATCCAGTGTATCTGCAGATTTTTTTCCCATAAAGAAGTAACCTGATGCTGAATCTAAAGTTCCCGGCTTATCTATAAGAAAATAATCAAAATATTTCCAAAAGAAGGAGGTAAAATGAGCAAAGGGAATGAGGTATTTTCTTATTTTTCTTGAACTAGAAAAACTGTAAATGAAGTGACTGTAGGCCCAGGCTAAAGCCATGCCTGGTCCGCATACCGCTCCACTTTCAATTTCAGAAAAATTGCGAAATAGCCTGCGATGTCCAAGGTGAGTGAATCTATTATAGTCATACTTACCCATGTGGACTTGTTGCATAAATGGTGTTTCGGCATAAACCAGGCCATCTTTCAATAATACTCTTTGAACCTCCTCTACACATCGATATGGGTCGATAACATGTTCTAACACGGCTTGTATTATTACTCCATCAAAGTACTCATCCGGAAACGGAATAT
>JBATIA010000613.1:0-6624 GCA_049667415.1 Ignavibacteriaceae bacterium | reverse complement strand
AGTTTGTAGGCTTTTTTTATACTCCCTGAATTGAAGTTTATGTTAAATTTTTTAATTAATTATCTCCAGTTCAACTTTTAAAAATTTAATATTTTCACTATAAAGTTTTATTTCAATAAAATCATTTTTTTAGTATCACTAAATTCATTAGCAACCAGCTTATAGAAATAGATTCCACTTGTTAATTCTTTTGCGTTAAAATCTACCTCGTAATTTCCGGCTAATTTTTTTTCGTTGATGAGAGTTACAACCTCATTACCAAGAATATCGTAAACTTTTAATATTACCTGTTGAGATTGTTTCGTTCCACTCGCAAAGACAGAAGGGATAGTAAATTTTATTTTTGTTATTGGATTAAAAGGATTTGGGTAGTTCTGTTCAAGATAAAATCCGGATACAATCAGTTCTGATGATTCAATATTTGTTGGAACCAGGTCAAGGTCTATTTTATACATCGATCTTCCATAAGTTCCCGCAACAAGTTCTCGTGTGGTTGGATGAATCTTTATATCGCTGACCGGGAGCACTGGTAATCCTTCACCAAGCACCCACCAGCTTTGTCCTGAATTAAAACTAACATACATACCAACGTCATTCCCAAGATACAATCGAGATGGTTCGATAGGATCAACAGCAAAGGCATTAACTGGTGCATCTGGTAGATTGTTGCTTATGTCAGTCCAGCTTGCTCCTTTATCTGTGCTTCTGAAAACGTGCGGCTGTGGGTCTCTCCATTTTAAACCGTTGAATGTTACATAAACAATGTTTTCATTTGTGGGATCAACTGCAACGCGGGTCACCCATCTGACTGGAAGTCCATCTGAAATTTCATTCCAGGTAGATCCGTTATCTGAAGAAACCCAGACATGTGAATCATCAGTTCCAACATATATGACATTTGAATTTGTTGGCGCAACTGCCATTGTGGTTAAAGTTCCTAATCTTCCTCCGTTATAGTCAGTAAGTTGCGGACTGATCTTTGTCCAATTATCTGCGCTATTAGTTGTTCTATACAAGTAATTTGTTCCGTAGTAAAGAATATTGCTGTTGTTGGGATCCATAATAACCGGAGTACTCCAGTTTGTTGGTTCACTTCCATTTACACCAGTAGTTGCCGGGGAAAAAGAACCTCCCCCCCCACCGGTGGTAGATTTGCCAAGGTTGCCAAACTGTGATTCAGCATAAACAATATTCGGGTTTGTGAAATCAACTAAAACATAAAATCCATCTCCACCATATATGTGCTGCCAGTTATTCAACCCGCCATTCTGGGTTCTGTTTGTTCCATTATCCTGTGTTCCTCCATAATAGGCTAAAGAATTGTTAGCATCCAATCCTATTTCATAAAACTGTGTTGCAGGTAATTGTATATGAGCACCCCAGTTTACACCTGCATTTGTTGATTTATTCATCCCTCCATCATTTCCTAATATCACTATGTTAGCATCATTTGGATTAAATGCAAGGGCATGATGATCTACATGAGTCTGATAATTTTCTGACCAATTTGTTCCGGAATTTGAAGATCGCATAAGAGCAACATCAAGAACAAAAACAATGTCCGGATTTGTCGGATGAACTCTGACCTGCCCAAAGTACCAGCTAAATCCGCCGGTGCCTCCATTTAATTCATTATCAGGATCAACATCAGTCCAGCTATTCCCAAAATTAGTTGATTTATAGAGACTTATAATATTAGCACCATCATTATAAAGAGCATAAATTATTTCAGGATTAATCTGGCTTAATGCTAATCCAATCCTGCCAACATTTTGTGATGAAGGATCTGGTAAGCCTGCAGAGGGAGGAATTAAATTCCAGTTAGTACCCCCATCTGTCGTTTTATAAATCCCGCTTGAAGGTCCGTAAAGATGAGAGGAGGTTGGTCTTCTAACTCTTTCCCACATAGCTGCCATCATCCTGTCAGGGTTAATTGGATCCATAATTATATCAATAGCCCCTGTAGAATCTGAAATGAAAAGAGACTTGTTCCAACTAGCTCCACCATCAGTTGATTTATAAACTCCTCTTTCTGTATTAGGTGAAAAATATGAACCAACTGCAGCCAGGTAAACTATATTTGAATTTGTTGGGTGGACAAGCATTCTCCCTATAGATGTTGTCTCCTCAAGACCAAGGAAATTCCAGGCTGATCCGGCATCAGTAGATTTAAAAACACCACCACCGGGGAAATTGTTGTGTCCTCCATTAGCTTCGCCTGTTCCAACATATACTACATCAGGGTTTTGAGGATCAATTACTAAATCTCCTACAGTTAGCACTGCCTGATCATCAAAAATAGGAAACCAGCTTACGCCCATGTCAGTTGATTTGAAAACGCCCCCGGTTGCAAAACCTGCATAAATTATATTTGGATCAGAAGGGTTAAACTCAATATCTACAACTCTTCCACCAACATTGACTGGACCGGCAAATTCCCACTGAGCCGAATTCTGTCCTTTACTTAAAATGTTTTCAGCAGTTTCTCTCTGAAGCTTATGTGCCTGTTCAAGGGCATCTATATAAGCTCGCGGATCAGCATCCATATACGGGAAAGTTTTTTTAAGATATGTCCATTCGTACGGATATAGCTTTGAATCTTTTTCCTCTTTTTCTTTATAAGTAGTTGCGTACTTTCCTGAGAAAAAATTACTGCTAAAAAAAATAATTGATAAGAAGAGAGAAATTGAAGCGGCAAGAATATTATATGACTTCATACATTACCTTTTTGATTAAAAATTGTGGGTTAAGATTTTCTAATTAATATTAATAAAGAAAGATATATTGACAAATAATACTATCTGAGTGGTTCATTACTTAAATATTCAGTTTTAAAGATTTTCCATTCCCCATTTTCCTTTTTCAGAATATGAATTCCGCTGGAACGGTTTGGCTGAAAACCTTGTCCACCTAACGATCTGGTAGTCTGCACATAATATACTTTCGCCTCATCAGCTGAAACTTCTAAAACATCAGCCTGTTCAAGTTTGTAAACCATATCAAAATTCCTAAAGACGTACTCCATCCCCTGCACTGTAGACCGCCTTTGCGGGCAATCCTTATGAATAGTCTTAAGCACCCGTTCTTTATCTTCGGCTTGTGTTGCAGCCAGGTTTTCTCTAATTACGGCAAGTATTTTTTCAGTTACTTTTGAATCCAAATTCTTCTGCCTTTGCATGGTTTCCTGTGGAGATTTTGTCTCAGGTGGAAGAACGTAGTTTTGCCCCTGTTTAGGTGTGATACCAGAATTTTCTTTCTCTTCTGATTTGCAGGAAATGAAAAAAACAGAGAAAGCTGAAAAAAGAATTAATAAAAGTGATTTCATAGTCTATTCATTGACTGTTAAGATTCTCTGAAGCTGTTCTTTATTTACATTTAATAAACCAACTGGAACTAACCTGGGAGTGAGAATTTTCCAGTTTTCATTTTTCTTAAAAACTGCTTTGAACAGCGGAAGTGAACCTTCCACATCTCCGTTAGTTGCCAGAGTAACTGCATGCCAATATTTCATCTCCTCATTCTCCGGGAACATCTTCTCTGCCGCAGAATATTCTTTCATCGCAAGTTCAATATCTCCGTGTTCAACCGCAAGATCTCCTGCGTTCATATGATTATAAGCGCGATGAATTTTTAATAACCTGTCAAGCTTATCAAGAGGGTACGGATCGTCTTCTACTCGAAGATCAATTAACCTGTCTTCCCAGACTTTTCCTGTTGATCCTCCTTTGACCACCAAAATCGCAGCAGATTGTTTCCCTCGGATATCGCCGCCAACTTGTTCAGCTGCAAAAAGTGCTGCCATCAATCTTTCAGCAAGTGGTCCTTTTGATTCTTCAAAAGCTTTTGACATTACACCCGGCACTTTATCATTCAACATTAGGTTTGCCTGAACTGAATAATTTTCGCCAACAATGTTTCCCGCACCTGGAATACAATTTTTACCAGTATAACTTTTTACTTTTCCATTCACATCAATTATTGCAAGCTGACGAACATCCCGGCCTTCATCTTCCGCAATTAGTTTATCAACAACCTGGTCGGCAGACATTCCTGACTTTAACAATTCCAAACCATTCGGTCCAAAAGCAGGATTAACAAATGATTGTGTTGCTACAACACCTACTCCAGCCTCTCCCCACGAAACTATGGAACCAACGGAAAACCAATGCGATTGCACAGCAACTCCCATTTCACCTGTATCCGGATCGCGGGCAACGATTGAGTAAGTGGATACTAAAGGATTCTCACCGAAATAAAATTGGGCATTTAATTCACTCATCAAGCCCATAACCGTTAGGAGTAATATAATTATATAATATGTTTTCATTTTCAAATCCTCAAAAACTAAAATTTATTAATGACAAGATAATTCAAGAAGCAATTTTTAACAATCGATTAATTTTATTTCCATTTGAAGTTGGGATACATTCAACCCTATTTTAGAGATATCATTTACATTTTGTAAGCATCCTTAAAATAACTTGTGGAAATTCTAAGTTTTCAATCTGTAATCATCCTTTTCTTTGTGGGGATTATCGCAGGATTTCTAAACGTAACTGCCGGTGGTGGCTCCACGCTAACTCTTCCAGCTCTAATCTTTCTAGGGCTTGAATCTTCTGTTGCCAACGGTACAAACAGAGTTGCAATCCTGGTCCAAAATATCTCAGCAGTTTATTCATTTAAGAGAGAAAAATACCAGGACTTAAAAGCCAGTTTAATACTTTCATTATTTACTCTTCCAGGAGCAATTGCCGGTGCATTACTTGCGGTAAAGCTTGATAATGAAATATTTCAGAAAATACTTGGAATAATTATGATAGGAATTATACTGTCAATGTTCATTCCTCAGAAACAAATCAACTCAACTGGCAAGAGCAGAATATCAATTGCAACTGTTGCTTCAATGTTTGGAATAGGATTCTACGGTGGTTTTATCCAGGTAGGAGTTGGATTTATAATTATGGCCGCACTTAAATACCTGATGAAACTAAATCTCGTTTTAGTAAATATGCATAAAGTTTTTATTGTGTTGATCTATACAATTCCGGCACTGATTATCTTTATCGCTACAGATAACATAAACTGGTTTTTAGGATTAAGTCTTGCTGCCGGCAATGCTTTGGGCGGCTGGTGGGGTGCAAAAATGTCCGTAAAGAAAGGTGAGGGATTTATAAAGGGTGTATTGATTATAGCAATTTTGATAATGGCTTTAAAGCTTTTGAAATTCTTTTAATTAATTTCCAATTTAAGAAATTTACCTGTTGCACTTTTAGATTTTTTCACTACTTGTTCCGGAGTTCCTTCAGCAACTACTTTACCACCGAATTCACCGCCACCCGGGCCCAGATCAATTATCCAATCAGCCATTTTTATTACATCCATATTGTGTTCAACAACAACTACGGTGTTTCCTTTTTCAACAAGCTTATCGAGAACACCAAGAAGAATTCTAACATCTTCAAAGTGAAGACCGGTTGTCGGTTCATCTAAAACATAAAAAGTCTTACCTGTACTTATTTTACTAAGCTCTGTTGCAAGCTTAACTCTCTGTGCTTCTCCTCCTGAGAGTGTTGTTGCCTGCTGACCAAGTGTAATATAACCCAAACCAACATCGTGTAAAGCTTTAATTTTTCTTTTAATCCTTGGTAGGTCTTCAAAAAAATCAAGAGCTTCATCAACGCGCATACCTAATACATCAGCAATTGATCTTGTTTTATAGAGAACCTCAAGAGTTTCACGGTTATATCTTTTCCCTTTACAGGAATCGCAGTGCACATAAACATCGGGAAGAAAATTCATTTCGATTTTTTTCAAACCATCACCGCTGCATTCTTCACATCTTCCACCAGCCACATTAAAGCTGAATCTTCCGGTTTTATAACCTCGCATCTTAGCTTCAGGAAGCTGCGCAAATAAGTCACGAATGTGAGTAAATAAGCCGGTGTAAGTCGCCGGATTTGAGCGTGGAGTTCTTCCAATAGGTGATTGATCAATTTCAATTATCTTATCAATGTTTTCCAATCCCTCAACATTGCTATACGGAAGAGGAACAGATTTAGATTTGTAAATCTTATTCATTAAAATTTTTACAAGAGTCTCATTAAGTACAGAGGATTTTCCCGAACCGCTTACCCCGGTAATAAGTGTTAGCGTACCGATTGGAATTTTGAGATTTATATCTTGTAAATTATTTCCTCTTGCACCTTTTAAAGTGATAAATTTTCCATTCCCCTTTCTACGCACCTCAGGTATTTTAATTTTTCCTCTGCTTTTAAGATAAGAAAGTGTTAATGAATCGAATCCATTATCGGAGTTCACAAGTTTTTTAGTTACGCCCTCCAACACAACTTTACCACCATGCTCACCTGCACCAGGCCCCAGATCTATCATATAATCAGAACTCTCAATCGTTTCTCTGTCATGCTCAACTACAATTATAGTATTACCAAGGTCCCGTAAATTTTTTAAAGAGTTGATAAGCTTTATGTTATCGCTTTGGTGGAGCCCGATTGATGGTTCATCCAGCACATATAAAACTCCGGCAAGCTGAGTTCCTATTTGAGTTGCGAGTCTTATTCTTTGCGATTCTCCACCTGATAAAGTCCTGGCTGAACGTCCGAGAGC
>JBATIA010000612.1:0-2960 GCA_049667415.1 Ignavibacteriaceae bacterium | reverse complement strand
ATTATGACCCCAGGAAGTTTCGATATCATAGTAATTGGGGGAGGTATAATTGGGACAGCAGCTGCTCTTTCCCTACAAAACAGCTCAAAATTCAAAGTTTTATTGATTGAGGCTGAAAAAAAACTTGCCTTCCATCAAACGGGAAATAACAGCGGAGTGGTTCATTCCGGACTTTATTATAAACCAGGCTCGTTAAAAGCTAAGAACTGTACTGATGGAAGAGAATCGCTTTATAAATTTTGTGCGGAAAACAATATTCCCAACGAGAGATGCGGCAAAATAGTAGTTGCTACCAACGAATCCGAACTGAATGCTCTTGATGAATTATTTAAAAGAGGTATTGCAAATGGTCTGTTAGGGATTAAAAAGCTCAGTGCGGAAGAAATAAAAAATTATGAGCCTCACGCAACAGGATTAAGTGGAATGTTTATTCCTCAAACCGGTATTGTAGATTATTCAAAAGTTACGGATGCCTATGCCAAATTATTTTTAGATGGAGGAGGTCATCTTGAAACCAATTGTAAATTTCTTTCGCTAAAGTATTCTGACGGTGAAATTGTTGCCCTAACAACCAAAGGAGAATTTAAAACTAAGTTTATTGTTAACTGCGGAGGATTATATTGCGACAGAATTGCAAAACTTTGCGGAGTAAATCCCGGATTGCAGATCATTCCATTCAGAGGAGAATACTACAAGCTGAAAAAAGAGAAAGAGTACTTAGTTAAAAATTTAATTTATCCGGTTCCCGATCCGCAGTTTCCATTTCTTGGTGTTCACTTTACGCGAATGATGAAAGGCGGAGTTGAAGCCGGACCGAACGCTGTTCTTGCATTCAAAAGAGAAGGCTACGCTAAAAAAGATTTTTCTGCTGCCGATGTATCACAAATGTTTATTTATTCCGGTTTCTGGAAGATGGCAGCACAATATTATAAAATGGGCTTTGGTGAATATTATCGTTCATTCAGCAAGAAAGCTTTTGTTAAAGCATTGCAAAAATTAGTTCCGGAAATACAGGAAGACGATATTGAACCAGGTGGTTCGGGTGTCAGGGCTCAGGCATTAGAACCAAATGGAAAACTCGTGGACGATTTTAGAATTGTCGAGGCTAAAAGAATGGTGCACGTATTGAATGCCCCATCACCAGCCGCAACAGCCTCATTAAGCATAGGCAGAACCATTGCAAAAATTGTAAAAAATAAATTTGATAAAGAAGTGTAAATTTTAATTATGAATATTCTTTCAATTCTTTACAAAATAAAATCAATGGAGGACCTTAAGGAAATTAAGGATGAAACTATAAAATTGAGTCAAAGGATTTCGAAGCTTTCCAGACAAAAAAATATTAACTACGTTCTAAATGGAAACAAGCAAATAATAAGCAAAGAGCTAATTACAAACGATCTGGAACAAATACTTGAAACCAGAACGATAGAGAGAACTAAATATTACTTAAGCAGGTTAATAAAAAGTTTAGAAATTCAAAGGGAAGGAAAGCTAAACGATCTAAATTTAAACAGGTGGAAAGAATACAACGATTTAATTACCGATAGTCTCTGGATATTCGATAAAAGAGACACTTCAGGTGTACACAAAGCAGATTATTGGGGAAATTTTATTCCACAAATCCCTAACCAGCTATTGAGAAGATTTACAAAGAAAGGTGACTGGGTCCTAGATCCATTCCTCGGTAGCGGGACAACCTTAATTGAATGTAGACGTCTTGGAAGAAATGGAGTTGGTGTAGAGTTAAACAAAGAGGTTTCAAAAAAAACTGAATCTACTTTGCACAAAGAGAAAAATCCCTTCAAAGTTACCACAAAAATCCTGACAGGAAATAGCGCAATAGTTGATTTTAAGACTGAACTGGAAAAACTAAAAGTAAGTTCCTTCCAGTTTATAATTATTCATCCACCTTATTGGAATATTATTAAGTTCAGCAATAAGAAAGACGATCTTTCAAACGCAAAATCAGTCCAGAATTTTTTACAATTATTTGGACAAGTTGTAGAGAATACTTATCCTCATCTGGAAAAAGGAAGATACTGTGCAGTAGTTATTGGTGATAAGTACTCAGCGGGTGAATGGATTCCGCTAGGATTTTATGTTATGCAGGAAATGATGAATAAAGGCTTCAAACTTAAATCAACTATAATTAAAAACTTTGACCAGACCGCAGCAAAAAGAAATCAGAAGGAACTTTGGAGATACAGAGCTCTGGCTGGCGGGTTTTATATTTTCAAGCACGAATACATTTTCTTATTTCAAAAATAAAATGAGCAATATTTTAAGATTTATTTTTATGCTGTTCACTATCTCCATTCTTTTTTTTGCAGGCTGCTCATCAGGCAGTTCAACAGCTAATCCGCTTTTACATGATATCTGGGCACTCGAATCAATTGAGGGTGAAAAGATTATCATCGATGAAACTGTAAAAAATCTTCCCGTGATAGAAATTTATATTAAGGAAGAAAGAGTTCACGGCAACACAAGTTGTAACACAATTGACGGCAAAGTTGAAGTTGATAAAAACAATATTGTTTTTTCCGAAATTATAACTACCGAGATGGCCTGCCCTGGTGATATCGAGCCAAGATTTCTATTTGCCCTCGGTAAGGTCAACAATTACAAAATCAAAAAATTGAAATTGTATTTGTACGATAATGACAAAGAACTATTGGTGCTTCAAAAGATTGATTAAAATAATTTCCGATGGATATTGAATTAATTAAAATTGAAAGGGAGTTGAAAAAAAGATTAAACTATCCATACAAATGGGGGAGAAAACAGAATGATGAATTTGACAGACTTACAAATTTTGTCTACAGAATTCCTTCCTTTGATGAAGTCCTGAAAGAAACCGAGAGCAGGTTCAGAAAAGATAAAGAGCATCAGAACATTGCGAACTATGCTTTGAACCGCTGGTATAACTTCTGGTCAGCACAAGCAGTTGAAAAAATTTT
>JBATIA010000611.1:0-6905 GCA_049667415.1 Ignavibacteriaceae bacterium | reverse complement strand
ACCCATACCAATCCCGCGCGCGCCAAAACCGATCCTGCTAAATGCACCGGGTTTAACTGCTAGTTCAGTAAATTTAGGTTGAGCTATTATAATTGAACTCAAGAGGATAAACAATATGAGGAAATATTTTTTCAAATTATTGCATATAGATTATTTTTCCGAAGAGTGGTTCTTCATCGTTAATATCTACCCTATAGAAATAAACTCCGTTTGGTAATAAGTTTCCATTGTCATCCCGACCATCCCAGAATTCGGGAGCACCTTCAATCGTTCTGTTACGAGGAGCGTTCTGAATTATTGTTCTAACATAATTTATCCCAAAATCATAAACGGTAATGGTTACAGAAGCATCCGTTCCACCAGTACTGTATTTAATTTTTAATTGTTCCTGTCT
This sequence comes from Ignavibacteriaceae bacterium, assembly GCA_049667415.1. GTDB lineage: Bacteria > Bacteroidota > Ignavibacteria > Ignavibacteriales > Ignavibacteriaceae > IGN2. The sequence continues at coordinate 6,511 of JBATIA010000611.1, read as the reverse complement.
CGGAGAAAATGGATTAGGATAACAATAGGTTTCTCTATCTGATTTTAATGGTTGCGAAGCGAAATAAACCTTCCATTCTCCTTGCCAGAATTCTGTTTCTGTAATTCTTGCCAATCCATCATCCGAACCAATCCAGACATCGTCCCCTTCCGAGGATGCACTATAAAATTCAGTTGTTCTTAAAGTAACTCCGGATTCAGAATCAACAATATTGTTGGGAAGAATCCAGGTATTACCCTGGTTTGAAGATCTGAAAGCACCATTATCAGTTGCAGCAATTACCTGTGTACCTTTAAATCCAAAATTGTGAGGTCTTTCTTCCTGAAGGAAAACATTCCAATTATCACCATCGTTTGTTGAAGAACTTACTCCGTAAAACTCTAAGGGATCTTCTGCTTTCCACGTTGATGCCCATATAGTGTTATTGTCTGGATTATAAGCAAGTGCAGTAATAAAATTTCCACTTATCGGTTTATCCTGATTTTGATGGTTGAATTTTACCCAGCTAATTCCATCATCGGTAGACTTATTAATTCCGTTTGCAGTTCCAACATATAACGTTGAATCATTTACTGAAACAACAGAGAATGCACGGTGGTTTAAATTACCTTCGCTGCAAAAAGCACCACCAATTGGCGATAAGCAAAAATCAAGTGTATCTTCAGTTTTGATTGAATCTAAATCATCAGGTGGAAGCACGACTCGCTTCCACGATTGACCCATATCAGTGGTTTTCCGCAATCCTCCGGCAAAAGATGCTATCCAAACTGTTCCGGATGTAAATGCGATATCATAGGTTAAATTTTGTTCACCAACTGTGACCGGTAATGCAGGAATAATATTGTTCCCGTATATCTCAGTAGTATCTGTAGCCGCATCCAAAGGTTGGGGAACTGCTGTCCATGTAAATCCATTATTTGTAGTAAATTTTAGTCCGGTTCCTTTTGGTACGTTTCCACCACCAATACCTTCCACACTGGTGGCAGTTGCGGCCCAGATCGAACCATCATATTGATTGTAACCAAGTGCTGAAATATTATCGTTACCAAAAGGAGAAGTCCCGTAAAAGTTTGTCCAGTTCTCACCTCTGTCGAATGAAACACTCACTCCTCTGCTTGTACCAAGCCAAACCGTATCTCCACGAGTAAAAATATCCAGTATGCTGTTGCTTACCGGATTGGATGCTGAAATTTTTGATAGATAATTTTCATCACCGGGAAGATTAAAAAACTCTGGTGTAAGCTGAGAAAAAGCGTTTATTGGAATAAGCATGAGAATGAAAAAGAATCCTAAGTTTTTCAGCATCATTGAACAACGATATTATGAATGATCTTATTACTTATCGTATTACTTCTATCCCTTGCCTGAAATTCAAATCGCCACGTACCTATTTGTGCAGTTACGGGAAATGTAAGAATAACCGTATATATTCCATCTCCAGCAGTGACATCACCATTTTCAAATGTATTGCCATCATCGAACATGGGAAACTCAAAAATCCCCTCAGAATTTTCTACTCTAATACCATCGGGATTATAAGCTTCATAAAAAACAAATTTGACATCATTTAACCCGTTACTATCACTTACTTCCACAGTAAAAATAATTGTTTCTCCTGCTAAAACAGTATCTGGCATGACAAGATTAGATACTACAGGAGGTACATTATCCTGCCCATTATTAAAATAAAATGAACCAACGGCAACCTGTTTGTTTTTTCCATCGAGACCGATCACCGAAAATCTTACATTATAAATTCCAATTGGATTTTCTCTTTTCAAAATAAACTGCTCTTCATAAATTTTGTCAAGTACTTCCTGCATTTCAACCGGTGCCGAGTTTAACCTTGTGTTATCCGAAGCATAAATATCGAAATATACTTTATTGATTTCACTTTGAGGTGTAAAGATCAGTCTAAGAGATAGAAGTGAATCACCCGGTTCCTTTAAATCTATAGTATCTTTTATACCGATTACTGAGCTTAATTGGTAATTTTCTGTTGTAGTATCAATTACGTTATCGAATGTTTGTTCACACCCCCAAATCAGAAGCAGGATAAGTAATAAATAGTATATTCGCATAGCATAATAATATTGGGATACAAGTATTCTCACAAGGTAAAAAAATAGATATTTTCGAAAATTATCCTGGTAATGTAAGCATTAAAGGTGTAGGAGAAAAAGAAATTATGAAGATGAAAAATGCAATATATCCTAATAGTTTTCTGCGAGGATCGAGTTCACCTGTGTCAGGTACCGGGGGGTGCTTCAACCTAATTACAAAATATAGGATCAAAGACCAAAATAACCATCCGGACCAGCCAATTCCATAATTTAATTCTAGGATTGAATCTACAAAACCGAACAAACCAAATATGAACATTACTGTGAAAGCAACTACGGAAATTTTGAAATGATTCTTTTCCCCAAACATTGCAAAAGAAATATGACCACCATCCAATTGCCCTACAGGTATCATATTCATAGAAGTGATAAATAATCCAAACCAACCAACACATAAATAAGGATAATGATAAATTTCACTCATCGGCGGGAAGAACTGTCCCGGTTCAATAAAAATTGATCTAAAAAAAGAAAAAAGAATTGAATCACCAAAAATTAATGATATACCTTCTTTACCATATTCTGGACTAAAATAATCCGGATGTATTTTGAGTAAATATTCAACACCTGGCACATTTTGAAATCCATAAATTAAAATTGCTACGCATACAACAAAACCGGCAATCGGTCCGGCAATGCCGATATCAAACATTGCTTGCTTAGTATATATGCGTGTTCTTGTTCGTATCACAGCACCCATCGTTCCAAAATTAATGAAGTAAGGAATTGGTGGGAACGGAATATAGAATGGTAAACTAGACTTCACCTTATGGTATACTGCAGCAAAGTAATGTCCAAACTCGTGAAAGGAAATGATTAGTAAAATACTTATTGAATAAGGCAAACCAATTAATAGTTCACTAAGTTCATAGGGACCACCAGAAGCGCTTGTCCACTGAACCCCTGCAATGGTAGTTGTGATAAAAGTAATTATGAACAAACCAAGATGAAGAAGAGGTCTTTCTTTAGATTTTTTCACTTGATCTGTTGAATATGTTGATTGGTAATTATCCCCGTAAGGTTCAGGCATTTTTAAATATCCAGGTTAATTCCGATAATTGCATAATTTTCATTTAAATCGTAAAACTCTCCGTGCACACTTTTACCGGAGAAATATGAAACTAAGATACTAAATCCTCGTGAAGTTGGTTCGCCGAATTTTATTCCCGCGGATATAACATTATTTCCGGAATAATCCCGGATTCCAGTAAGCTGAAGATCGTAAGCTATGAAAGGAATGAACAATGCCGTTCTTAGAGGTTCTGCATAATAGTCAAATCCTGCCTGGAGAATTCCCTTTTTAATTTCATCTGGTACGATGTGGATGTTGTAAGTAATACCTCCGTAAACACGGAGCCCATAGACTTTGTAATAAGCAATAAGTTCGAAAAATTCTTTACTGTAAACAAATGGTTCCCTTCCATTTAGCCAGGTTCCGGATTCTAAATCATAATAGCCATCAACAAGATGAGCACTGATATGACTGAAACGAAGTCTTGCACCCAATTCGGTATTCTCGGATTTATTTTTATATCCTCCATTTACACCGAAGAGATAATCGATTGTCTCAACAGGAAATTTAAAATTATTTTCTGAACGTGCTCTTGTATAAGTAAAAAAATCAGCTCCAAACGAAAAAGATTCATCTTCATTTTTCCAATGAATAATATCGTGCGAAGTTCCAATATCAATTCTTACTTTTTCAAAATCGAATAAATATTGAAATCCAGCTTTAGGTTCCAAAAAATGAGCTGTAAAAGGTTGAATATTTAAATTTGATGGAAACCATTCTGTTTCTGCCTGTCCGAATGAATTTAATTTTACAAATAAGATTAGAAATATTATAAGGTCAAGTCGCATTACTTATTTTCAGCTTTTGGAGTAAGTTTCTTTTTTATTTTTTGCTTGATAAGCTTATTGTAGCTGTATTTGAATTTGGAAGTCAAACTTGATATTGCATAAAGATTGGTCGGGAATGCAAACGAAGGCTCGAAATAACAATTAACGGTGCAGCCCTGACAAAAATCAAATCTTCCTTCATTCTTAATAAAGTATTTTATCTTTTCTGATTTTCTGATTTCACTAATTGTTCTATCAATCTTAATTTTATCATTTGCAAAATGGTAGCAAGGAAGAATAATTTCATTCTCAGGAGAAATCACAATAACTCTCGAGACAGCTTTACAGCTTGGATTATTAATATCATTTCCACCATCTCTTCTTAATTTCATAAAAGCTTTATTGAGATAAACATCCATCTTCCCATCACAGTATTCATCAATAAAATCAACCGCTTCATTTGTCAAACCCGGATTACCAAAATAAGAGAAAACAGGATTAACAAGTAAAACCAGATCGTGCTTTGCTGCTAATTCGTGCATTCGTGGCAGCTTCTTAAATGTTTCATTAGTCACAGTAAAAAGTATGTCTGGAAATTCACCAAGTGATTTCGCTATTTCAATACTTTTGAAGATCGAATTGTAGCAGTCAACTTTTCTGATATGGTTATGTTCCAGTTCATCCGGAGAATCAAGCGAGAAATGAAGAAGATTAATTTTTCCAGCAAGCTTTTCTGCAATCTTTGGATAAAGTAATGTGTTTGTGGTTATACTCGTCTGCATTTTTAGATTGTGTGCAAACTCTGCCATCAGGTGAATATCTTTATGAAGCAAAGGCTCACCACCGGTGAGATCAATAAATTTTACACCCAGCTTTGCAAGCTGTTCAACATTTAATTTAAACTCATCAAGTTTTGCAAAAGGAGTATCATTAAAATTTGTGTGATCACCGAAATGACAGAACTCACAGTAAGCGTTACACCGATATGTCACATAATAATTGCAGAGAAGAAGCATTAATAAACTCTATCTTTCCATTTTACTTTTTTATTGAGTAGAACTGCAAAAGGCAAAACAAGCACGTATATCATATAATAAATTTGAAACACCGGAAAATATTTCAAATTCTTCTGAAGACCTAATTTCTGATGAATCGGCATAAGTACGAAAAAATCAATCGCAATCTTGAAGAAAGCAAGATATAGCCAGACTGCACTAAAGAAAAATGGAGTTAATAGTATAAATAAATTCGTGATGAATGCCCAGAGCATAAATAAAAATCCTGATGGTGGAGTTTGCAATCCGCCAACTGCCCAACGTTTTTTCTGATTGAATAATTCTTTGATACTTGTGTTTGGATTTGAAATAACTAATGAATCTTTATTAAGAGGATAAATAAGTTTGTATTTTTTTAATTTATTAATTGAGTTTAGCAATAAAAAATCTTCAGTAACACTGAATGGTAATTTCTCAAATCCACCTGTTTCTTCATAAGCCTTTTTTCTAAATGACATATTATTACCAATGCAACTTACTGGCTTTCCAAGATTTATTGTGCCGGCAGCAACAAAGAGGAGGTATACAAAATCAATTGCCTGCATACCGCTAAATGCATCTTTTACAGACTGTGTGGTATATCCGTTCACTAATCCAACATCTTCCAAATAATAGGAAGCTACTGTCTTTGCCCAAAGTGGATTCACAACACAATCTGCATCGGTTGTCAGTATAATCTCTCCAGTGGATAAATTAATTCCTTCAGCCATTGCTCGTACTTTTCCTTTTAATTTGCTGCTGGTTTCTTCATTTAGACAAATGGCTTTAAATCCGGTTTTATCTTTGATGAAATCATTAATTATAGAAAAAGTTTTATCATTTGAGGCATCATCAACAATGATAATTTCAAGTTTATTAGCCTGGTAAATAAGATTATTTAGAGATTCAAGACAAGGAATAATATTTTTTTCTTCATTCCGGGCAGCAACGATTACGGAGACGGAAGGTAGTTCTGGTTCTTTTAATTGAGGAAATATTTTCTTGGCACCAATTACCAGTACAACAGAAATAAGGAAATAACCCGACACTAATAATAAAAAGATTATCTCAAGCAATCTTCAGGCTCCCCGAATTGGTATCCTTTTTTAACAGCATGTGTAATTGTATAATCCAAAGCCTGTTCAATAATTCCGCTACACTTAATGTTGTCGTGAAAGACAAGAATAGAATTTACTTTTAGAAAATTATCAACTGCATATTTCACTTTTTCAATTTTGTTCTCATAATCATAAGAAAGTAAACTCCACATAACACATTTCAAATTAAGTTCATTCAGAATGCCACTAGTTTTCAGATTAAATCTACCGTACGGCGGTCTGAAATATTTTACTTCGTAGTTAAATTTTTCTTTCATCAAACTATTAAATGTACTTAATTCTTTAACTGACTCTTCCCTATTCAACTTTGTAAGCACTTTGTGATTCATAGTGTGGTTAGCAATTGTATGACCTTCCTGCAGAATATTTCGGGTTAATTCCGGATGTTGTATAATGT
>JBATIA010000610.1:0-1698 GCA_049667415.1 Ignavibacteriaceae bacterium | reverse complement strand
CCGTGATGTCGTCGCCAGGCGAATCAGTTTGGGCACCAGTGGGTACCCAGCGTCGGGATCCGGGTACGGCGCTGATCAGACCCGGCCCAATCGCGGACGCAATGAGATACCTGTCTGGGGCGGTGAGGCCAGGCGGCGCCCGGGACATGAGAACGGTGCGGGCGTCTCGTCCGAAGAGCGTCTTTAGTCTGCCGTCAGCTGCCGACCCGAATGTCCACGTCGAATGCGCTGGACAGCGACGCGATCATCTCGCGCTCAAACTCATTGAAGCTTCCGTCGGACTCCGCGATATAAGTCAGGTCGTCCAGCAGAGCGAGCCGCTGAAGAAACGGAAGTGCCTTCTTCAGGGCTGAGACCGAGCGGGTCAGCTCTTCCTCCCCCGGGCCTTCCGCGTAGGCTGCCAGCGAATCGCGCAGGATCGCTCGGAGCTCCGACTCCGACAGATCCGGTTGCCACTGGCTCATTCTCTCAAGCATGGCCGCGATTTCAGAATCGCTGAGCTTGCTATCCGTACTGTGCGCGAGCACGATGTACACAAGTCCCAGATCGTGTAGAAGAGTCCAGTCCTCGTCTTCGTCTTCCTGAGATGGCTGCTGTAGCGCAGTCGCGGCCTGTTGCTTTACGGCCCATGCGCGCGCAAGGTGAGAAACGAACGTCCGCTCCCGACCCAGAAACACACCATCGGACTTCGCGATTCGGACCACGTCGTCCAGCGCCCTCGCGCGCTCCGATTCCGAAAGGGTGTCCTGCAGGCGGTCGATTGCACCGAAGACCTCATCACCGGAATGTTCATCCAACAGCACGGCCAACGACTCCATCGCGATCTCAGTGATATCGTCCCTCGAGAGGTCGGGCCTCCACGTACCGAGCGCATCCACGATGGAATCCATCTCGTCTACAGACAACTGAGAGTCAGTTCGGAACGCGAGAGAAAGGTATACGAGTGCCAGGTCGTGGGCGCGGCTCCAGGTGGTCTTTGGATCAAGCATGATTGCCAGAGGAAGTGCGGTGAGTAGTGAGTGGCGGAGATAAGGCCAGTCGAAACTTACGCAATAAGGGTGCACACTTCCATAGTAGCCGTCGACGCGGCGGCCAGGGCGCACTGCTGGTGGTCCTTCAGGCCTGGTCAGTCCGCCGCGAGTACGGCCGAGGGGGCCGCATCTCCGATTTCTGACAGCCTCGCTTTCAGTACGGAATACCTCGCCCGCTGCATGTGCACAAAGTAGATGAACAACACATTCATCACGGTTAACTCGACCAGGAAGTACAGAACTGGCAGGCCCAGGATGCAGGCGAGAAAGATGGCTATGGTCCTGGGATTATTGCTCATGAGCGACCATCGCCGCATGGCGCCGACATTGAGCGACCGGTACAGGTCCCGCGCTCTGCTGAAGGCGGGATCCCCCTCCTGCTTGAGCGCCTCCAGCCGGCCGAACAGGTCCTCGTCGAGCGCGGAGAATCGACGCTGCACTGTCTGATAAACGAGATAGAACCGGGCGAACAGACGCGCGACTCCTTTCCGTGCCTCCATCTTTTCGCGTAGCTCGGCTGAAGTCAAGAAGCGTGCGCTCTCCTTTCCATACACCCAGTAGTCGTACATCTGTCGCTGAAACTCGTACGAGCTGGACTGTACGAGATGGCTGATCCCGGCCCCCACGCCGACGGCAAAGACCCACACTCCGAGATCCAGACTACCCG
>JBATIA010000609.1:0-3082 GCA_049667415.1 Ignavibacteriaceae bacterium | reverse complement strand
AACGGTTATAGATCAGACAAATATTGATTCGCTGACCTATTTTGTTGAAGAATTATCTGGTGAGGTGCAAACAATAATCGGCGGTTCTCCCTACACAATTGTATCAAGGCACAAAAACCAGCCGAGTAATGATAAAGCTGCAGATTACATTAAACAAAAACTAAGCAGTTACGGATTAGTAACCTATGATCAATGGTGGAGTGGAACCGGCAGAAATGTTTATGGAGTACAGCTAGGAACGCAATATCCAAATAAACAATATATTATTTGTGCACATTACGATGATATGCCAAGCGGTTCAATTGCACCAGGTGCCGATGACAATGCAAGCGGAACCGCTGCAGTAATTGAAGCTGCCAGAGTATTCACTCAGTATTATTCAAAGTATACAATTATTTATGCGCTCTGGGATGAGGAAGAACAAGGATTAATAGGAAGCAATTATTATGCTCAGCAGGCTTATAATGCCGGAGATTCTATAATGGGTGTTGTTAATCTGGACATGATTGCGTACGATTCTAATAATAATAACATAGCGGACCTGCATACCAGACCTATTGGGACATCCATATTTCTAAAGGATAAAATGGTAGAGATTAACAATCTGTATAACCTGGGATTGACCCTCGATATAAAAAATCCTGGAGGTGGAGGTAGCGATCATTGGTCTTTCTGGACGTACAACTTCGGTGCAATTTTACTAATTGAAGATGGATCAGATTTTAATGCTTATTATCATACTGTTAATGATAGGGTTCAATACTTTAACGTACCATATTTTCATAAGATGAGTAAAACGGCTTTGGGAACTGTTGCCACACTTTCTGAAATAACTAATATAGTACCAGTAGAACTGTTAGCTTTTACCGGATCAGTCAATAATTCTGAGGTTCGATTACTATGGTCTACTGCTTCAGAACTCAATAACAGAGGATTTGAAATTGAACGCTCCATCAATGAAGCAGATAATTTTATTACTGTTGGATTCGTTGAAGGCAAAGGCAGTTCAACAGAAATTAATTACTATTCCTTCAATGACAATCCCGAATTGAGCGGTGTTAATCAATTATATTATCGTTTAAAGCAAATCGACTTTGATGGTACATTCAGCTACAGTGATATAGTAAACATCCGTTATGATGTTCCGGCTGAATTTGTGCTTAGTCAAAACTTTCCTAATCCGTTTAATCCTTCAACAAGAATAAATTACTTTGTACCACAAGAAAGTTTTGTAAGTATAAAGGTTTATGATTTTCTTGGAAGAGAGTTAAAAACACTGGTTAATGATTTTAAAGCAGCGGGCAGCTACGAAATGGTATTTGACGCATCAGATATTCCGAGCGGAACTTATTTTTATACAATGAATGCCGGTAACTACTTAAACACAAAGAAGATGATTATTCTGAAGTAGAAATTATATTAATAATTAAAAATCACAAGGATTTCATTATGAAAAAAATCTTACTTGGTCTGTTGATCTTATTTGGGTCACAATCGGTTTTGCTTCCGCAATCTCCCGTAATTCAGTCAATTATTGATCAAACAAACCTGGATTCTTTGATCTACTTTGTTAAAGAACTCTCCGGAGAAGTACAGACTATTATCGGGGGTTCGCCTTACACAATTGTGTCCAGAAATAAAAACCAACCAAGCAATGACAAAGCAGCAGATTACATAAAACAAAAGCTCAACAGCTATGGCTTAGTTACATATGATCAATGGTGGAGTGGGACCGGAAGAAATGTTTACGCTGTTCAATTAGGTTCTGTTTATCCAAATAAAAAATACATTATCTGTGCTCATTACGATGACATGCCTAGTGGTTCGATTGCGCCCGGTGCAGATGACAATGCAAGCGGTACAGCCGCAGTTATTGAAGCTGCCCGCTTATTTACTCAATATAATTCAAAGTATACGATCATCTATGCCCTTTGGGATGAAGAAGAGCAAGGGCTGGTAGGAAGCGCATACTATGCCCAGCAGGCTGCACTTGCCGGGGATTCAATTATGGGTGTTATAAATATGGACATGATTGCATATGACTCCGATAGTGATAATGAAGGAGAAATTCATGTTAGAAATTTTGCAAACTCGAACAGTCTTAAAGACATAATGGTCCAAGTAAATACAACTTATTCCATCGGTGTAGCTACGCGCATCGAGAATCCCGGCACCACTGCGAGTGATCAGGCTTCATTTTGGAATAATGGATACGGTGCAATTCTGCTTATAGAGGAATATTATGGAGGAGATTTTAATGCCTATTACCATACAACTAACGACCTACTTATACACTACAACCAGCCCTATTACCATAAAATGAGCAGACTCACATTTGGTACTGTAGCAACACTAGCTGAGATAACCGAGATAGTTCCTGTAGAACTTCTGGCTTTTACTGCTTCTGTTAACAATTCAGAGGTTCAACTACTTTGGTCAACAGCCTCAGAATTAAATAACCGGGGCTTTGAAATTGAACGATCCATCAATAATACAGATAATTTTGTTACGATTGGATTTGTTGAAGGTAAAAGTAGCTCAACAGAAATAAATTATTATTCCTTTAACGATCAGCCAGATCTTAGTGGGAATAGCAAACTATTTTATCGTTTAAAGCAGGTTGACTTCGACGGTACATTTAGCTACAGTGATGTCGTTCAGGTAACCTATGATGTGCCAACTGCATTTGTAATTAATCAAAACTTTCCGAATCCGTTCAATCCTTCAACAAGGATAACTTACTTTGTGCCAAAAGAAAGTTTTGTAAGCATAAAGATTTACGATTTTCTGGGGAGAGAAGTAAAAACACTGGTTAATGATTTTCTTTCAGCAGGTAGCTACGAAATAGTTTTCGAAGCATCAGATATAACAAGTGGAACATATTTCTATACTATGACCGCAGAAAATTATTCAAGTACAAAAAAGATGTTGTTACTGAAGTAAACTGAATTACATTATTCAAAATTAAGGCGATCTTAAAAAAGGGTCGCCTTTTTTATTCTATTACTTTTTTAAGCGAAACGGCTCCTCGCAATTCACCAACACTGTATCCAATTGCTTTATCGCCAGGATATTTTAATAC
>JBATIA010000608.1:0-8589 GCA_049667415.1 Ignavibacteriaceae bacterium | reverse complement strand
TTTTATTACTCCTTTATTTAAATCAGACCTAATAATAAATTTATTTGCATTGAACTCTCCCTAAATCCCTCTCTTAGAAATAAAGGGACTTTGCTAATTAAGTTTGTCCCCCCTGCTCTTCTCAAGAGAAGGGGAAGGGGGATGAGTTCACTTTTTATTTGTTAGAGAACACTTAACCTCAAACCAAGATAAAATTTTCTTCCATCAATCGGACCCCAAACAAGCGAGGCATCAAAGTATTCACCGAATGGATCATCTGATGCGATAATTGGATTATCCTGTTTGAAATCAAGCAAATTTTCTACACCAAAATATAAATCAACTACATTAATCTTTTTTGTAATCTGTGCATTGATGTTCATAAATGCAGAGAAAGTTTCTGATCGCTGATACTCGACCGGATTTTCTTGTGTAGAAGGAACTCTGCCATCGCCGTTTAACAAGAAGGATGTATCGAAAAGCCAATCTCTGTCATCTGTTGCAAAAGACAGTGTTAATAATGCTTTGTATCTGCTAACGAGCGGCTTAGTTAAAAGTTGATCGCCAAACTGTGTTTTCACATCTGAATATCTGAAAGCAGCAGATAAATCCAACCTCTGAAATAATTCGTACGCTAGTTCAATCTGATAATTATTTGAATATGATTTTCCATTCAGATCATAAAATCTGACCTGTCTTACATCGCTATCAATATCAACAACCGTTTGCTTAATGAAATCTGTCCTGTAATAGTCGGCGGTAATTCTTAGATCTCGATTACCTATTGAAAAATATCTTGTCAGGTTGAATCCATAATTCCAGCCTTCCTCAAAAGTTGGATTGTTAATCACAACAAACTCACGAGAACTTGCAAGGCAGTTTAAATTTTCGGCTAAAAGATTTACAGAACGATAACCTTTCCCGGCTGATAATCTGAATGTTGTATTATCATCAAGTCCGTACTTAATATGAATCCTCGGCGTAAACAAAGTTCCATACAGATTATGGAAATCAACTCGTGCACCCGGCACCACTGCAATCCGGTTTGTAGGCGAGAAATTATATTCTGCAAATACTCCCGGTCTTGATTCCTTCCTGAAATAATCGATACCATTAAATTTTTCATCATATTGATCAAAGACATAACTCCCGCCAAGCGTAACTGCATGAATTTCGTCTTTAGTCTTTGTTTCAAACAAAAGTTTTGAAGAGAAAGATCTTAGATGCGAATTGTATTCGCGTATTCCAAAAAGTGAATTCTGATCCTGGTATTGACCGTTCAAAATTAATCCCATACTGGTGTAAGGCTCATCATTAAATACGATACCATTTTTTGCATAGAGTTCATATCTCTCTGTATCGATATTAATTTTATATATCTCTCCCGAATGAGAGCCAGAAATTTGTCCCGCATTTCTTTTTTCATTTATAATTTGAACTCCAAACTGAGAATCATATCCCGTAAACGAATGGTAATTCCAGCGGTTCATAAAATTAAACTGCTCTACTTCTGGCTGATCTGCAAACGAATCCATGTTGTCATCAAAAGTTTTGGTGACAAAATCCGTATGAGCCAGCAGCATAGTAGAAAGGTTTTCTGATAATTGCACCGCTGCATTTGCATTTAAATCAGTCTTGAAATGTGAGCTTTGAAACAAATTGAAATAATATCTCTCCATATCGTCAGGCTTTTTGTAATCAATATTAATCTGACCAGTTATTGACTCATAGCCATTTACCACAGAGGCTGCACCTTTAGATACACTAATCGCAGTCATCCACGGCCCGGGGACATAACCTAAACCAAAAGTGTTCGTCACTCCTTTTAATGTTGGAATGTTTTCAAACATAATGTTTGTGTATATCCCTGCTAGGCCAAGAAGCTGAATTTGTTTTGCACCTGTCACAGCATCCTGGAACTGAATATCAACACTAGCATTGGTAGTAAAACTTTCTGCTAAGTTGCAGCAGGCGGCTTTGAGAAGTTCCTTGCTTGTAATAATTTCAATCGGTCTCGCATCAAGCTGGTCAATATATTTTGAAAGCGAAGTTCCTGTAACAACGATTTCGTTGAGTTCTCGATTAATCGAAAGAATAATTTTAACGCTATCCACTTGTTCGGTTATCAGCATGGTAGCAGGTTTGTAACCGATATAACTGATTACTAATTTCAATGAGTCGCCATCAACTCTTCTTAAAGTGAATTTTCCGGCATCGTCCGAAGTTGTTCCTACTTCAGTTCCTGCCCAAAATATATTTGTCCCTACAAGAGGTATTTCATTTTGATTTTCATCTTTCTCGTAAACTGAGCCTGTTAATGTTTGTGCAGTTCCTGTTTCATTTGCGAGTAAAATGAGAATCACACTTATTAATGATTTCATTTTTTGCTGTCTTTTGTTTTATTCTTATTTGTGCAGCAGAAAAAAGCTGCTTAGAAAAATTCTTCAATTAATGAAGAAGATTAACAGACAGGTAAATCAATCTTTAACTGGTGGAGTGAATGTAAGAGTTGCTTGCCGTATTTCGGCGGCGGAAGATTAAAACTAGTTTGCTCTGAAAATTTATTTTCGCTTTGAGAATCTATCGAAGACAGATGAAGCTCTGAAATAACTGAGTTTATCGGAATTAGCTTCGAAGTTATAGTCTGGAAGAAATTATCTTCAATCTTTTTGTAATCAAATTCATCAATACAGCATGAAGAATTTTCTGCTTTCAACTGAGTTTCAAAATCTGGTTCTTCAATGGAGCAACAGGAAAAAGTTTCTTCTTTTTCCTCAACACAATCACTGCACTCACTAAGGGACTTCTTTCCAATCATTTCACAGTAATGATAAAAGAAAGGCAGTCCGGTCGTCGAGACCAGAAATAAAGAAGTTAAGGTTAGTATTGAGATTTTTTTCTGCATCATCTTTGAGCAAACATATATAATTAGTTGATACTAAGCAATGATAATGCCGGGGAATTTGTTGCAGAATTTTGCAAGACATAAAGCAAATGATGATATGCCGGAAATTTATCCCGGCATATCATCTTATCAGAAGATTATTTCACTTGATAATCATGCTTTAATAGATTCTGTTTTGCTTTCTCAAGTGAAACCTCTTTTAATGTCATTCCACATTGCGGGCATTCACCGGCTTCGTCTGATATCACATTCCAGCACATCTGGTCCTGGTAAACCATACCGTCACCATTTATGTCAATTGCGACAAGATCAATTTCACCTTTATGAATCATTGAAACTTCTTCGGTCTCGGTTGATTTCATTTGATGATGCTTATGATCTGAATGTGTGCTGTCCATATCCATATGTGCCATTGTCATTGAAGTTTTTGATCCGTGACTACAGCAGCCTTTTGCACATTCCTTCTTTTCAGTTTTATCAGTAGTTGTTTGATCCTGCGCCATAGTGAAAGCTCCCAGGAAAGAAACGAGTGCAATTGTTATTACGAGTTGTTTTAACATTTTGTTACTCCTTTTTGATTGTGATTACATGTTAGATATGCTAAATCTTAAAGATTTGGAATATCTTGATTAGAAATTAATTTCTTCACTTCTCTCCTTTTTATAGTATAAAATATCGCCGGGTAAACTGTCAGTTCCATAATAAAGCTAGTCAGAATTCCGCCAACCATAGGTGCTGCAATTCTTTTCATAACATCGGAACCAGCACCGAGCCCGATTAATATTGGAAGCAGACCAAGCATCGTTGTCATTACTGTCATCATTTTAGGACGAACTCTCTTCACTGCTCCTTCAAAAATTGATTCACGAAGATCAGCCATACTTTTTAACAAACCGTTCTTCTTAAATTTTTCGTAAGCGATGTCGAGATACAGCAGCATAACTACTCCCGTTTCCGCATCAACACCGAGCAAAGCAATAATTCCAACCCAAACTGCCACCGACATATTAAAACCGGCAAGGTAAAGGAACCAAACCGCACCGACCATTGAAAACGGAAGGGCCAGCAGAACAATTCCGGTTTTAACCATTGATTTGGTATTCATATAAAGAAGAACGATTACAATTAAAAGTGTGAGCGGAATTACCATTGAAAGATGTTTTGAAGCACGTTCCATATATTCATACTGCCCACTCCATTTTATAGAGTAACCTGCAGGAAGAGTAAGATTTTTTTCAATCACTTCTTTTGCGTTATCAATGTAACTTCCCACATCAACATCTTTAATATCAACATAAACCCATGTATTTGGTCTTGCATTTTCTGATTTGATCATTGGTGGACCTTTTTTAATCTCAAACTCACCAAGTTGTTCAAGTGGAACATTGCCACCCATCGGTATTGGAACAAGCACACGTTTTATCGATTCAATATTTTCGCGGTAATCTCTCGAGTAACGGAGATTAACAGGATAACGTTCAAGTCCTTCAACAGTTTTTGTGATGTTCATTCCACCAACGGCAGACATAAAAATTTCCTGCACGTCTGCAACGGTTAAACCATATCGTGCAATTGCCTTTCGATCAATAATAAAATCAACGTAGTTTCCGCCGACCGATCTTTCAGCATAAGCAGAACGTGTTCCCGGAACAGTTTTCATTAATTCTTCTACTTGCTTTCCAAGATCCTGAAGAACATTTAAATCTTCGCCGGCTATTTTAATTCCTACCGGAGTTTTTATTCCTGTTGAAAGCATATCGATTCTTGTCTTTATCGGCATAGTCCACGCATTCGTTAATCCGGGAATCTGGATTGCGCTGTTCATCTCCTCGACAAGTTTTTCGGGAGTCATTCCTTCGCGCCACTCTTCACGTGGCTTCAAGCGTATTGTTGTTTCAATCATTGTTAGTGGTGCAGGATCGGTTGCAGTTTCGGCTCTTCCAATTTTTCCAAATACGCTTTCGACTTCGGGAAAAGTTTTTATGATCTTATCTGTCTGCTGAAGCAACTCTCTTGCTTTTGTAATTGAAATTCCGGGCAAAGTTGTTGGCATATAAAGCAAATCACCTTCATACAACGGCGGCATAAATTCCGAACCAAGTTTTGAAAACGGGATAATCGTGACAAGCATAATTACCAGAGCCGCTGCCATCACCCACCACCTTCGCTTCATTACAAAATCAACAATTGGGTGATAAATCTTTACAAGTAATCTGGTTATCGGGTTATCTTCTTCCTTCCTGATTTTTCCGCGAACGAAATATCCGATCAGCACAGGAACAATTGTTATAGCAAGAATAGCTGCACCAGCCATTGCATAAGTTTTTGTGAATGCCAGCGGTCTGAACAATCTTCCTTCCTGCTGCTCAAGTGTGAAGACCGGTAAAAACGAAATTGTTATCACAACAAGTGAATAGAATATTGAAGGTCCAACTTCTTTTGCTGATTGCAGAATCAATGCCCAATGTGGTCTCCTCTCTTGCAAAGGTTTATCATTTTCAGAAGAAAGATGCGAAGCTGCATTTTCTACCATCACAATTGAAGCATCCACCATTGCCCCTATCGCAATTGCAATTCCACCAAGTGACATAATATTTGCGTTAATCCCTTGAAGCCTCATAATTAAAAAGGAAATGAGAACTGCGGTTGGTAACGTGAAAATTGCAACAAACGAACTTCTTATGTGAAGAAGAAAAGCAATAATAACTAACGCAACGATTATTGTTTCCTCAATAAGTTTATCGCTTAGATTATCTATCGCCCTGTCAATTAATCCCGAGCGATCATAAGCAATATCAATTGTAACATCATCCGGCAAAGATTTTTTCAGTTCTTCAAGTCTTTCTTTAACGCGATCAATAACTGCAAGAGCATTTTCGCCAAAACGTATGACAACAATTCCGCCGACAGTTTCACCTTCACCATTCCATTCAGCTAAACCTCGTCTTAATTCCGGACCGAGATTTACAGTTGCAACATCACTTAAATAAATCGGTGAACCTGAATTTGGTGAAACACCGATTGCAATATCTTCTAAATCTTCTTTGCTTTTGATATAGCCGAGACTTCGAACCATAAATTCCATCTCAGCAATTTCAAGAAGTCTTCCTCCAACATCATTGTTACTTTGCTTAATTGCCATTTTAACTTTTTGAAGTGGAATGTTGTAAGAAGCCAGCTTGTTTGGATCGAGATTAACCTGATACTGTTTTACGTAACCACCGATGCTCGCAACTTCAGCAACTCCTTGAATGGAGGAGAGTTCATACTTCAAAAAGAAATCCTGAATTGAACGAAGTTCTTGTAAATCTTTTTTATCTGAGTTAAGCGCATATTGGAAAACCCAGCCGAGTCCTGTTGCATCCGGTCCAAGCTGTGGATTTACGCCTGCAGGCAATGTTCCTTGTAGTCCATTTAAATATTCAAGAACTCTGCTTCGTGCCCAGTAAATATCTGTTCCGTCTTCAAAGATGATATAAACCATCGAGTAACCAAACATAGAATAACCTCGAACATCTTTTGCGTAAGGAACTGAAAGCATTTTTGTTGTTAGCGGATATGTAACCTGGTCTTCAACTATTCGCGGTCCCTGTCCGGGATATTCAGTAATTATAATTACTTGCACATCGCTGAGATCGGGAATCGCATCAACTTTGGTTGTCATCAATGCCCAAATTCCGAGAGCGATCAACGCAACTGTGAAAATGATCACTAAAAATTTATTATTGATTGACCATTCGATGAGCTTGGCAATCAATCCGTCTTTATTTTGATCTGATGTTATCATTTAATTTCTCCGAAAACTTTTTTTAGCTGTCATTCTGAGCGCAGCGAAGAATCTCAGAGATTCTTCATTCCGCTCTGCTTCATTCAGAATGACATTGCGATTATTTCTTATACTCAAAACCGTGTTTATCTAAATTTGATTTGATCTGCTCAATCGAATATTCTTTCAGTTTCATATTGCATAAAGGGCATCTTCCTGATTCATCTGTAATAACATTCCAATCCATCGGGCACTCCCAAAGCTTTCCATCCTCATTTTTATCAATTGATTCCAGATCAATAACACCTACGTGAACAATCGAACCGGAATGATTGTGTTCAAGCATATCCATTTCGGTTTTTTCTTCTTTTTTATTCATTCCATTTTCCATCTTTTCTTTTCCATCATCCATCACCTGAGTTGGTGTCTGAAACTGACTTATCGCTGCTTTTAGATTACTCTCGGAATCAATAAGGAACTGTGCAGAAGTAACAATCGTATTACCTTCTCGCAATCCACTTAAAACCTGGTAATATCCATCAGCATATCCACCGAGTTGAATTTCCTGGGGTTTGAACTTGCCGTTACCAAGTGAAAGGATAACAACATCTTTTAATCCACTTCGGATGATCGCACTTTCGTGAACCACCGGTTTGCTGCCAAGGTCTTCACCCTCAATAGTAATGTTTGCAAACATTGATGGCTTAAGTTCCCCACGATTGTTTAATTCAATTCTGATTTTAACTGTCCTTGATTTCGGATCGAGTGTCGGATAAATGAAAGAAACTTTTCCTTCATAAATTTTTCCCGGAAGAAAATTGAAAGTGATTGAAGCCTTTGAACCGACTTTCACTTTTGCAAGTTCGTACTCATAAATATCTGCCATCAGCCAGAGTGTTGAGAGATTAGCAATTTTAAGTAAAGGCATTCCGCCCATCACCTTTTGTCCATCAACAATATTTTTTTCGAGAACTGTGCCTGAATTATGAGCAAAAAGCGTAATGTATGTTTTAACTTCTTTATTATCTATCAATCTTTTTATTTCTGATTCCGGAACCTCAAGCAATTCAAGCTTTCTCATTGAATTTTTTACAAGCTCGTTGCCGCTTTCACGGATTGAATTAAGTGAACTTTCATTAACAGTATTCTGATATGAAAGTGCAGTGAGTAATTCCTGCTGCGCAGAAACAAGTTCGGGCGAATAAATATCCATCAGCTTGGAGCCTTTTGAGATCTGCTGACCGGTGTAATTCACATAAAGTTTTTCAACCCAACCGTTTATTCTTGTTGTAACAATGTATTCGCTGGTTTCATTTGTTTGCAGAACTCCGTTCGTAGTTACTTTTGATGAAAGCTGCTTTATTTGAACCGTTGCAGTTTTGATATTCATATTTTGCTGCACTTCAGGATCAATTGTTACAATACCTGAACCGGACACCTCATCTTCATAAACCGGAACGAGATCCATTCCCATTTTTGATTTTCCCGGTGAATCGTAAATTTCATTCGGATCCATCGGTGCACGCCAATAGAGTATTTTTCTTTCACCGGTAGTTTTCTGTTTATTTTTTTTGATCGGCACTAGCTGCATCTCACAGATTGGACACAAACCTGGTTCATCCGAAATTATTTCGGGATGCATTCCGCACGTGTAGAGTTGCTTATCTCCAGAACTTAAGTCGGCAGAACTGCCTTCAATAAATAAAAAGTAAACCGGGATAAGGATTACAACCGCTACGATAACTATGATTATTATTTTCTTTTTCAATTTTAATTCTCCTGATAAAATTCTGTTCCTGTTAAGAACTCAAGTTCTGCAATTTCATTTAAGTAATCTGTTTTTAATCGGTAAAGATCATTTTCAATTTTTAGCAAGCTGTTCTGAGCATCAATTACATTCAGAAAATCAACCTGACCAACCTGGTAACTGGTTAATGTT
>JBATIA010000607.1:0-1953 GCA_049667415.1 Ignavibacteriaceae bacterium | reverse complement strand
GTCGTAGAAGGATTAAATGGATTAGGAAAATTCTGAAATAAGACGAAATCCTTTACTGTTATTACTTCATCATTTATGACGGTGATAGGCGTAAGATCAATTGAATACATCGAACGACCATATGTTGCAGCAATAAGCGTCCTCGTTGGATTATGCAGAACCAAATCTGTTATTGGTGCGTTTGGTAGATTTTCTCCAAGATAATTCCACGTACTGCCCAGGCTATTCGAAACAAACACTCCGACATCTGTTCCGACATACAACCTTCCTGCAGAATCAGGATCAACTATTATATCATTAACAGGTGCATCTGGTAAATTCGATGAAATATCTATCCAGCTTGCACCTGAATTTGTAGTTCTGAAGACGTGAGGTAAATATTCGTCATACCGGTACCCGGATAATGTTACATAAGCAGTCGATGCATCGTAAGGATCGACTGCAACCCGGGTTACCCATCTTACAGGAAGAGGATCAGAAATCTTTGTCCAGTTTAATCCACCATCCAATGTAACCCAAATATTTCCATCATCAGTTCCAACGTAAACCACATTAGTGTCAGAAGCTGCTGCAGCAAGTGCAGTAATTGTTCCATAAACCTGGTTGCCGGTTGGAGGTCCGTTTGTCAAATCGGGACTTATAGGTGTCCATGAAACAGCACGATTAGTCGATTTGTAAAGACGATGAGTTCCAAGATAAAGAATAGTCGGATTAGTTGGATCAATTATGAAAGGAGTACTCCAATTAAACCTGTCAGAACCGGATACTCCATTTAGTCCATAGATAAAGCTACCATAGCTTCCTCCAGTGGTCGATCGTCCAAATCCGCCGTATTGAGATTCAGCATAAACATAATTGTTATCGGATGGATCAACTAAAACATAAAATCCGTCGCCCCCAAAAATTTGTTGCCAGTCATTTAAGATACCGGTTAAAGTTCTGTTAGTTCCGTTATCCTGTGTTCCGCCGTAATACCTGTTTGGGAATTGGTAATCTACTTCACAAGTATAAAATTGAGTGATAGGCATTATAGAAACTTTCGTCCAGCCTGAACCGCTATTCGAAGATTTATAAACTCCTCCATCATTTCCTGCAACAATAAAATTCGGATTTGCTGGATGAATATACATTCCGTGCTGGTCAACATGCATACTTCCGGAAGAATAAAACCAGGAACTTCCTCCGTTAGTAGTTTTGTAAACATCTAAGCCCATAACAAATACATTATTTGGATTTACCGGATCGACACGAATGTTGCCGAACCACCAGCCATAGGATGAAAATAGACTGCCAAGGGAACCATCATTTGTTCTTGTCCAGCTATCACCGTTATTGGTTGATTTATATACTCCGTAAAAGTAGCCAATGTCATCAGCATAAATCGCATAAATAATATTGGGAGATGAAGCACAAATTGAAATTCCAATTCTACCAATGTTTGCTGAGTTGTTGGGTATTCCGTTTGTTAATTCTGTCCACGTTTCCCCTCCATCAGTAGATTGGTAAAGTCCGCAGGTGGGTCCACCATAAGAGCGTCTGTCAGGTTTTCTAATTCTTTCCCACATAGCTGCATATACGATGTTAGGATTTACCGGATTTATTGCTACATCAATGCAGCCAGTTGAATCTGAAATGAATAACTTATTTTCCCACGTAGTTCCGCCATCAGTTGAGCGAAATAAACCCCGCTCAGAATTTTTACCGAAAAGTTTACCCATTGCACCGAGAAATAATCTTTGCGGATATATCGGGTCAACAATTATCCGTGAAATGTATTCTGTTGCAGCAAGACCAATATGATTCCAGGTTGTGCCTGCATCAGTTGATTTATAAACTCCATTTCCTCCGTATGTGACTGAACCTCCACCGCCGTTAACTTCTCCGGTTCCAACATAAATTATATTTGGATTTGTTGTATCTAAAACCAGATCGCCGATTGACATAGTATAAGTT
>JBATIA010000606.1:0-1703 GCA_049667415.1 Ignavibacteriaceae bacterium | reverse complement strand
TACTTAGTGTTCTCTTCTAACTTATCTCTCAAATGTGTTGTTGAGTTTAGCATATCTAATACTTTAATTGAAGCAACAACAATTGAAGGTGCAACTGTGTTTGAGAATAAGTACGGGCGAGATCTTTGCCTGAGCAAATCAATAATTTCTTTTCTTGCAGAAGTATAACCTCCACTAGCACCACCGAGAGCTTTTCCAAGTGTTCCTGTTATAATATCAACTCTTCCCATAACACTGTTGTGTTCATGTGTACCTTTACCGTGTTTCCCCATAAAACCAACGGCGTGAGAATCATCAACCATTACCATGGCGTCAAACTTATCAGCAAGATCGCAAATTCCTTTCAGGTTTGCCACATAACCGTCCATTGAGAAAACACCATCCGTTGCAATCAAAATTTGTTTAGCGTTATTAGATTTTGCTTCTTTTAATTTTTCTTCTAGGTCATTCATATCATTATTCTTGTAACGATATCTCTGCGCTTTACAGAGCCGAACGCCGTCAATGATACTGGCATGGTTTAGTTCGTCACTAATAACTGCATCATTTTCATTTAAAATAGTTTCAAATAATCCGCCATTTGCATCGAAGCACGATGTGTAGAGAATTGTATCTTCCATCTCAAGAAATTCTGAAATCTTTTTTTCAAGCTCTTTATGAATTTGTTGTGTGCCGCAAATAAATCTTACCGAAGAAAGACCATAACCCCATTTATCGTAACTGCTTTTTGCTGCTTCAATTATTTCAGGATGATTTGCGAGCCCGAGATAATTATTCGCACACATATTAAGAACTTTTTGTCCACCTGTAACTTCAATGTTTGCTCTCTGCGGGCTGGTGATTACTCTTTCTTTTTTGTATAGACCTTCGCTTTCGATACTAGATAAAATACTGGAGTAATGTTTTTTGGTTTCGTTATTCATAATATTATTCTCTTAAAAATGATTGATCCTGGATACTCGATTCTTGATACTTGATAAATTATTTTTCACTTAAATGTTTATTTTGAACTGATTGTAAAAAGCGATTAATTTTTTTACCTAGCTTTTCTAGTTTAGAATGTAACTCATTGTAAAGTTTTTCATCAGCGAGAGAACCTGTTTCAAATAAATTTTCAAGATGATCAACGGTTTCATCATTTGAGGCTAAAGAAAATGTAATATAACGGATGTAGTCGCTTTTATAATTTCTTCTTCCGTAGCCTTCTACAATAGTTGACTTTACTGATTTGGATGATCTTCTGATTTGACTACCCTCTTCATACATCTCAAATTTAGGTAAAGTCAAAGTCATCTTATGAATTTCAATGACTAGTTCCTTCGCAAGCTGCCAGATTTCTAAATTTTTATAACTCATTTTACCTCAATAAATTTATTGTAATTTCCAGCATCCAGAGACAAGTATCCAATATCCAGTATCAAGTTTCCCAATCAAGTATAACTTTACCCGAATTACCCGACTTCATAATTTCAAAACCTTCCAAATAATCATCAATCTTAAATCTATGAGTAATTATGGGACTGATTGGTAAACCGCTTTGAACCATTGCCTGCATTTTGAACCAGGTTTCAAACATCATTCTCCCGTAAATACCACGAATAGTAAGTCCGTTGAAAATAACTTTGTTCCAGTTTATTCCTGCTTTTTCAGGAAGGATACCAAGTAAAGCCATTTTACCACCGTGATACATAACGTCGATCATA
>JBATIA010000605.1:0-2395 GCA_049667415.1 Ignavibacteriaceae bacterium | reverse complement strand
ATCCAAAGAATTCCTCCGGAAAAATATTTGGACAGTTTAAAGTAAAGAGTATGACTTCTGTCAATCAGAACAAAAATCATAGCGAAAATGGAACAGATAAAAGTATGAATTACTATTAACAAAAGCTTTAATGCTGTGATCATGATTGATCTACAAACTTTAATTCAGCCTCAGTACCTAGGGCAAGATTAAGTTCTTTTGCGTATTTATCAATTGCATTAATCCTGTTTTTAATAGAAGGATGACTGTAGAAAAACCACTCTACAAACGGATGAGGTTCTTTATCTCCAAGATTTTGTTCAGTTAGTTTTTCAAGTGTATTCTTAAATGCTAAAGGATTTTTAGTTTCAATAACTGCATATTCATCAGCTTCGTACTCGAACTTCCTGCTTAAAATATTTCCTAATGGACTTTGAATTATTCCAATCAACATTGACCAGAGAGCAAGCAGTGGCACAGCAGAAACCTGAATAATTGAATCAAATCCAAACCAGCTTAGTGAGTTTTGGTAGAGCAAAGCAATTACAAACAAAGTAAGAAAACTTGAAGCTGTTCCAATAAGGATATTTTTTACTATATGCTTCTTTTTATAATGACCAAGTTCGTGAGCGATTACAGTTTCAATTTCTTCGACGCTGTATTTTTCAAGAAGTGTGTCACCTAGAATTATCCTTTTGGTTTTTCCCAGTCCTGTAAATGCTGCGTTAGCCTTCTTAGTATTCTTGCTCATATTAAACTTATAAACATTTTCAACTTTTAGTTTAGCATTGCAAGCAAGTTTATTGATCCTATCCTTTAAGTCTTCGTTTTCAATGGGAGTTATTTTATAAAAGATTGGAAAGATTAATATCGGAAAAATTTGAGAGAGCACAACAGAAATAAAAAACATTATTGTTGCAAACGGCAGCCACCAAATCGATCCAAAGTAAGTAAGAAAAAAGTAAAAAGTAAGAAGTATTGGAACACCTATCACTAAAGAAACGAGTAGACCCTTAAAGTTTTCCCAAATCCATTTCCAAAATGTTTGATTGGAAAGATTGTACTTATGCTCGAGATAAAAACCTGTATAATAACTAATCGGGAATGAGATAACTGATCCGATAAAACCAATTACTAGAATAAATATTATAAAAAGTAAGTAAGGATTTTCAACAAAGTTTGATAGATAGTCTTCCAGTTTCAGACTATATCCCATCCAAACGAATAACAGAATTAAAATAAATGATGCTATCCCCTCTCCAATACCAACTGCCAGTTTTATGTTATTATATTTTTTTGCGTCAGTCATAGATTAATTAACTTTATGTGAACAAAAATAGCGAAAGGGGTTTAGGTAAGCAATTTATGGCAAGGCCATCACTCTGTGAGAAGTAGTTTGTGGTTAAGACCTGTTACTTAAATTTTCTCAACAGTATTATTTTCAATCCATCCAACTTTACCGTCTGCTAGTCTTATCTTGACCCATGCATCCAATCTATCCTCAAGATTTACTTTTAAGCCTTCGTGTATAACAAATGCGTCAGTACTTTTAGGATCGGGGGAAGTTTTTACCGTAATTGATTGTTCGATAACAACTCCACTTATAAGGGTTTGTTCCTGGTTTATTTTTACAATTAAAAGTGAAATAATCACTCCAAGTATAAGTAAAGTCCCCAATCCAGAAAAAAGTATAAGCTTTTGCTGGGAAATAGTTCTTGCAAAAAAGTAAAGGACAACTAATACCATGAAAGCTATGTAGAAAAAATAGGCGGAGTAAGTCCATCCGTTTACCGAAAGTGAAATAAGTAAAGTTTGCCACCATTCAAAAAGAAAAAATGTTGGCAAGGGCTGAATTCTATCCACGGTGCTAAGATTTGCAAATGCTAAATTGTGTTTTACATCTTCATCAGTAGGAGATATTTTTAATGCACGTTCATAGTTAAGAATTGCATATCCGAGTTTTCCAATCCGGTAATATGAATTTGCAAGATTGAAATAAAGTGATGTGCCTTCATAACCTTCACTTCTTAGTTGTTCATAAATACTTATTGCTTTATCAAATTCGGCGCTTCTATAATATTCTCCTGCTTGTTTCAATGAATCATCAAGGTTGCTACAAAATGCCGTTGTAAAGTTTAGAAATAGAACAAGAAGTAGAATAGAATAGTACTTAAATTCAGACAAGATTGCCTTCGTCTCAAACATACTTTCTCTCGGAAATGTTCTTTTCAAGATTAATAATTACATCGGCAATCTCATCGTACATTTCTTTCATTGCAGTAGATTTTTCAGCACCGGGAGCAAAACGTACAAACTCACATTTTTCAGCACCCGTTTTTAAATTACTAATTAAATCATTAGAAATACTTCGGTTTCTTAAATCATCTGAAGCTCGCTCAACAGTAAATTCTGATTT
>JBATIA010000604.1:0-4002 GCA_049667415.1 Ignavibacteriaceae bacterium | reverse complement strand
CAATCAGACCAATAACCATACTCATAATTGCCAGCCATAAAACCAGAGAACTGGTATAAATTATCCCTGAAATAAACTTGGCGGTAACAACCTGCATTCTGGAAACAGGTCTAGTAATTAGCACTCTATAAGTTCCCGCAGTTGCTTCACCAGCTAAAAGGTCACCGGCCACCAATGCAACTAAAAAAGGAATGTGTACAGTCAACGCATTTAAAATAATATAGGAAATCCAATAACCGTTTAAAAGGTTTCCTACAAGCACAAAGGAATCCCTTAATCCTCTCGTTATGAAATCCAGAGAATGCTGACCCTCCAGATACATAGCAAGATGCAATAATGGAACTAACACACCGATGGCAATAAATCCGATATATGTTCGCCATTTTTTAAAGATCTTAAGAAGTTCTATTTTAACTAACGTAACAATCATTTGGTTTGGGCTGTGATACTTAAAAAATAATCTTCCAGTGATCTTACGGGAACCAGGGCTCTTACCATAACTCCATTTTCAACAAGGTACTTGTTCAGGGCAGGAATATTCTCCTGCTCAAGATTAAAATTAAGTTTATTTCCTTGAATTGATTCAATACTCTTATACCAAATTGTATTCTGTAAAATACTTTTTGCTACCTCGGGTTTATCAACCTCAACTGTTACTCTTAGCACGTTTGACTTTAGAAGCTCATCAACTTTCCCTTCAACAATCTTATTTCCTTTATTGATGATAAGCATACGATTTGCAACAAGTTCAATTTCCGATAGTATGTGCGATGAAAGAAAGATTGTTTTGTTTTCATCCTTGCTTAATCGAATGATCAAATCCCTTATCTCCTTCATTCCTTGAGGATCGAGTCCTGTAGTAGGCTCATCTAAAACTACCAACTCGGGATCGTGTAAAAGCGCTTGAGCAATTCCGAGTCTTTGCTTCATACCGTGCGAGTAAGTTTTTACTTTGCTTTTAGCACGATCCTTCAATCCAACCAATTCAAGTAATTCCATTATTCTTTTGTGGGAGACCTCTTTTCCTGAGATTTTAGCTAATATTTGAAGGTTTTTAAGAGCCGACAAATAGTTATAGAAGTCGGGTTTTTCTACAATTGCGCCCACGTTAGATAAGATCTCTTTTCTGTTCTCTAATAATGACTTACCAAAAATTTTTATTGAACCGGAGGTAGGGAAAATGAGTGAAAGTATCATTCGTATTGTGGTACTTTTTCCTGCACCATTAGGACCGAGAAATCCAAATACGTCTCCTTTGGTAACACTAAAATCCAATGCATCTACAGCAAGAACATCTTTAAAATGCTTTGTAAGTCCGGTTATTTCAATTATATTATCTTTCGAATTCAATGCAGAACTTTTACTGATTATTAGCTGATGTAAAATAGAAAATCCGCGGATGTTTTCTTAGTCTGAACTGGATATTTGTCAAAATAAAATTTCGTCTTAAAAAAATAATACTCATATCAAAATTTAAAAGAAAAAATCCGAAAAAAAATTTGCTCACGAATCAAATTTAATTTGCAATTATTAAAAATTATCGGCAAGTTAGCATTGCCTTGTCGGGGTAAGAAAATTTAATACAGAAATTTTTGTTATGCTCTTTTTTTTCTTAAAAATTTTTTTTAGTTTCCTTCAAGCCCCGATCCAAATTCATATTTAATAATCTTTTGTTCGTTAAAATAGTTACTTAAAAAGTGAATTACCTTTTATTCTCAAAATTTAATTTTCAACTGACCAACAAGTCTAAAAGAGAGAGATGTGAATGCAGATAAAAAGACTGTTTACCGAAGCCGGTAAAGATCCCCTATCTTCAATAAAATTTGTTAAAAGAAAATCCGAAATTAGAAATCCTGATGGCTCGCTGGTATTCAGGCTGGATGATGTATCTGTGCCTGAAAACTGGTCACAGGTAGCTACGGATATTCTGGCTCAGAAATACTTCAGAAAAGCAGGAGTGCCTAAACTTTTACTGAAAGTAAAAGAAGAGGGAATTCCTGAATGGTTAAGACCATCGGTTGAGGATCAGGAACGACTTGAATCCTTGCCTGAGGATGACCGGTATACATCTGAACGAGACGCAAGGCAGGTATTTCACAGGTTAGCAGGATGCTGGACTTACTGGGGTTGGAAGGGTAAATATTTTAACTCAGAGGAAGATGCTAAAGCGTTTTACGATGAGTTAGTGTATATGCTTGCAAATCAGTTTGCTGCCCCAAACAGCCCACAATGGTTCAATACAGGCTTAAATTGGGCTTATGGAATTACAGGGCCTTCTCAGGGACATTATTACGTTGATTATCAAACGGGTGAGATGGTAGCTTCAATGGATGCCTATACACATCCACAGCCTCATGCGTGCTTTATTCAATCTGTAAGTGACGACCTGGTTAACGATGGTGGAATAATGGATCTTTGGGTACGTGAAGCAAGACTGTTTAAATATGGTTCAGGAACAGGTTCAAATTTCTCCGATCTCAGAGGACTAAATGAACCACTAAGCGGCGGCGGCAAGTCTTCAGGTTTAATGTCATTCTTAAAAATAGGTGACCGTTCTGCTGGTGCTATTAAATCCGGTGGAACCACGCGCCGCGCTGCAAAAATGGTTACACTCGATCTTGATCATCCCGACATAGAAGAATATATAAACTGGAAAGTTGTTGAAGAACAGAAAGTAGCCTCTCTCGTAGCTGGCTCACAACTTGCAGAATTTTATTTAAACAACATTATGAAAGCCTGCTATTCGGAACACCCGGAAAATGATAGATTCAATAAACAGGTAAACAAAAAACTGAAATTTGCTGTTCTTGAAGCTCGTAAAGCCCGAATCCCCAATAATTATATTGAGAGAGTAATACAACTGGCAAAACAAGGTTTTAAATCAATTGAGTTCCCTATATATGATACTGATTGGAATTCTAGTTCTTATGCAACGGTTTCCGGACAGAATTCTAACAACTCAATCCGTGTAACCAATGATTTTATGAATGCGGTTCTTGATGATGAAGACTGGGATCTTTATTGGAGAATTGAAAAGCGGAAAGCGAAAGAAGAGAACCGGGATCCTAAACCTTGCAAAACTTTAAGAGCCAGAGATTTGTGGAATGATATTGCCTATGCAGCATGGTCTTGTGCCGATCCGGGAATTCAGTTTCACTCAACGATTAATGAGTGGCACACATGCCCGGAAAATGGTGAAATCAAGGCATCAAATCCTTGCAGTGAATATATGTTCCTTGATGACACAGCTTGCAACCTTGCCTCGATGAATCTTGTGAAATTTTACAGCGCAAAAGAAAAGAAGTTCAACGTTGAAGCTTACAGACACGCTTCGAGAATTTGGACTATAGTTTTAGAAATCAGTGTAATGATGGCTCAGTTCCCGAGCAGAAGCATTGCCCAATTAAGTTGTGACTTCAGAACCTTAGGCTTGGGTTACGCAAATCTTGGCACTTTATTAATGTTGCAGGGAATCCCTTACGATAGTAATGAAGGCTTTGCCATCTGTGGAGCTTTAACTGCCATAATGCACATGTCCTCTTATGCTACCTCAGCAGAAATGAGCAAAGAATTAGGTTCATTCCCGGGTTATAAGGAAAACAAAAAACATATGCTGCGTACAATACGTAATCACAGAAGAGCAGCTTATAATGTCCCGAACGAGGAGTATGAAGGGTTAACTATCTTTCCAGTCGGCATAAACCCGAAGCATTGTCCTTCGGATTTGTTGAAAGCTGCAAGAGAAGATGCTGACAGAGCAATTGAACTTGGCGAGAAACATGGTTTTAGAAATGCACAGGTAACCGTTGTTGCTCCGACTGGAACAATTGGTTTAGTAATGGACTGTGACACAACGGGTGTTGAACCAGATTTCTCTTTAGTTAAGTTCAAGAAACTTGCCGGCGGCGGTTATTTTAAAATTATTAACCAATCTATTCCCCCCGCCCTTGAAAGACTTGGCTACAATAAGGACCAGATAAGCGAGATTGTAAAGTATGCTAA
>JBATIA010000603.1:0-3629 GCA_049667415.1 Ignavibacteriaceae bacterium | reverse complement strand
TTTAACTTTACAAAATTACAAAATTTCATTGAAGAATAGCAGAAACAGATAGTTTCATCGGTTCGATTTCGCTTCATTTTCTTTATATTTCTCTCTAAAATTTATTTAATCATTCAATTATTAATATTTATTGACTAAAGAAAAAATTCTGGTTACCTCTGCTTTACCTTACGCAAATGGACCGATCCATCTCGGACACCTCAGCGGGGCATATCTTCCTGCAGATATCTACGTTCGTTATAAAAGAATGAAGGGAGATGATGTTCTATACATCTGTGGCTCAGATGAGCATGGAGTCCCGATCACAATTTCTGCAGATAAAGAAGGAGTTTCTCCAAAGGTAATCATTGATAGATTTCACGAAGCTAATAAAAAAGCTTTCGAACGATTTGGAGTGAGTTTCGATAATTACTCACGAACAAGTCTACCCATTCACCATGAAACTGCAAAAGAATTTTTTCTGGAATTTTTCAATCGTGGTATTCTGATTGAAAAAAAATCGAACCAGTTCTATGATGAGAAAGCAAAAATGTTTTTACCTGACAGGTATGTTGAAGGCATCTGCCCTCGTTGCGGAAACGAGCAGGCAAGAAGCGATGAATGTGAAAACTGTGGTTCACTTTATGATCCATCTGAGCTGATAAATCCTAAAAGTAAAGTAAGCGGCGAAACCCCAATACTCAAGGAAACTTCTCACTACTACTTCCCACTTGGAAAATATCAGCAATCATTGGAAAGTTATGTTGACGAAATGAATGAAAAATATGGCTGGAAAGATAATGTGCTTCAGTATTGCAAGGGCTGGTTTAAAGATGGATTGAAAGAGCGCGCAATTACAAGAGATTTAGATT
Organism: Ignavibacteriaceae bacterium; assembly: GCA_049667415.1. Taxonomy (GTDB): domain Bacteria; phylum Bacteroidota; class Ignavibacteria; order Ignavibacteriales; family Ignavibacteriaceae; genus IGN2. The sequence continues at coordinate 2,778 of JBATIA010000603.1, read as the reverse complement.
GGGGAGTAAAAGTTCCAGTAGACTTGGCAGCAGGGAAAGTAATTTATGTGTGGTTTGAAGCTGTACTCGGATACATCTCATCAACAAAAGAATATTCTCAAATAAAAAAGCAGCCGGATCTCTGGAAAAAGTACTGGCAGGATCCAGACACAAAATACATTGCATTTATTGGAAAAGATAATGTCGTTTTTCATACTATAATTTTTCCAGCTATTTTGATGGCATGGAATGAAGGTGGGAAAGAACAGTATTGCCTGCCACAAAACGTACCTGCAAATGAATTTCTGAATTTTGAAGGTAAGAAATTTTCTAAAAGCCGTGGATGGGGAATTGATGTCGATGATTTTTTAAATCTCTTTCCGGCGGATTTGTTAAGATATACTCTTGCTGCAAATCTTCCTGAAAACCGTGACACTGATTTTTATTGGAAAGAGTTCCAGCTTCGTAACAACAGCGAGCTTGCAGATATTCTTGGAAATTTTATCAACCGCACATTCACTTTCGTACTAAAGCATTTTGATGGAAAAGTTCCTGCACGTGGAAATCTTAATAAGATTGATACTGATATGTTGAAAGAAATCAGCGAATATCCAAAACGAGTTTCCGATCTTTTTGAAAAATATAAAATCCGCGACGGCGTTAACGAAATAATGAATCTTGCCCGTGATGGTAATAAATATTTTAATGATTCTGAGCCATGGGTAACTATCAAATCTGACAAAGAAAAATGCGGGACAACTTTGAACATTTGCTTGCAGACTATTTACACACTTGCTGAACTTTTTAGTCCCGTGTTACCGTTTTCGTCCATAAAGTTATTTAAAATATTAAACTCGGAACCGGTTAAATGGAGCGAAAGTGGAAAATCCTTTTTAAAAGAAGGGCATCAAATTAACAGTGCAGAAATATTATTCCCCAAAATTGAGGATGAAGTGATAGAAGAACAAATTTCCAAACTGGGTAAACCCAACACAGAAATTGAAAAAGAAAAAGAAGAGATGATTTCTTACGATGATTTTATGAAGACAAAGCTTAAAGTTGCTGAGGTATTGAGTGCTGAAAAAATTACTAAAAGTAAAAAACTTATGAAGCTGAGAGTTATGCTCGATGATGGTGAAAGACAGCTTGTAGCCGGCATTGCCGAGCATTATAACCCGGAAGATTTAGTAGGTAAAAAAGTTGTCGTAGTAGCCAATCTGCAGCCTGCAAAGCTAATGGGGGAAGAATCGCATGGTATGATTTTAGCCGTTGAAAAAGAGACGGGGGGTATGCAAGTTCTGACTGTTGATAATGTTGTTAAAAACGGAACCCGTGTTAAGTAAATAAAAATTATCATAAAATAAAGGATACAAAATGCGCTTATTAAGTATTGCCATTATTTTGTTTGCAGGAGTTGTGCTAGCTCAAACATCTGTAGAAAAATTCACACCTCAGCTCGATGATGTTATCAGCAGTGCCAATCAGAACGAAGAATTATTGGTTTGGGTTTTCTTTACTGATAAAGGTAATGAAATTCAAAACTATCTCAGTAAACCCACAACTGTAGTTAGTAAAAAATCTCTAAAGCGACGTGCAAAAGTTTTAAGTGAAGATAAGCTCATAACAGTAAAGGATGTGCCCATTAATCAAAGCTACATTGATCAGGTAAAAGCAAAAGGTTTTCAAGTAAAGCAAAAGACAAAATGGTTTAATGGTGTGAGCGGGTGGGCTACAAAAGATGAACTTATTCAGATTGCTAATAGTCAATTTGTAAAACAACTGGACATTGTTTACAGATTCAGAAAAGATAATTTTGAGGAAGAATCTCTTAATGACAATCAGGAAGAAATAAACCAAAACCTTTCAAAACCTGAAGGTACGAACTCTTTGAACTATGGGCAGTCTTTTACTCAATTGAATCAAATCACTGTTCCTCAGGTTCATGATCTCGGTTACACCGCTGCAGGGGTAACAATATGTATGATGGATGCAGGTTTCGATTTACTTTCTCACCAGGTTTTCAGTTCTATGAATATTATTGCAACTTGGGATTTTGTTAATGGTGATCCGGATGTTGAAAATGGAAGTGATATGGGGAATGGCTCACACGGAACAGCAACTTTGTCTTTAATTGGTGGCTTCTTCGAAGGACAACTTATCGGTCCTGCCTTTGGTGCAGACTTCATTCTGGCAAAAACTGAAAATACTGAAAGTGAAACACCGATTGAAGAAGATAATTGGATAGCAGCGCTTGAATGGGCAGATAGCATTGGTGTTGACATTACAAGCACTTCTCTATCTTACCTAGACTATGATCCTCCTTACCCAAGCTACACCTGGGAGGATATGGATGGACACACAGCAAAAATTACTAATGGTGCCGATTATGCAGTTAGTCTTGGAATATTTGTTGCTAATTCGGCGAGTAATAATGGGTATGACCCGAATCATAATACACTCGGCGCACCTGCTGATGGAGATAGTGTAATTGCTGTAGGTTCTGTAAGAAGCGATGGTACAAGATCAAGTTTCAGCAGCGTTGGTCCTACAGTTGATGGAAGAATAAAGCCAGACCTTATGGCAATGGGCTCGAATAATTATCATGCTTGTAACTCTTTTAGCACTTGTTATGGTAATGGTAGCGGTACTTCCTATAGTTGCCCAATTTTAGCCGGAGCCGCTGCCCTTTTATTGGAAGTTGATCCAAGCTTAACACCCATGCAGTTAAGTACTCTGTTAAAGAATACTGCTTCACAAAGTAACAATCCTGATAATCTTTATGGCTGGGGAATAATAAAT
>JBATIA010000602.1:0-1527 GCA_049667415.1 Ignavibacteriaceae bacterium | reverse complement strand
TCATACGTGTCTTACCAATCTTGTATCAAATGCAATTGACGCTTGTCTTATGGGGGCACATAAAGGTAATGAAGTATTAATTAGAGTGTTCGAAGAACGAGGTCAATTGTGCTTTGAAGTTAACGATAACGGCAGTGGTCTTGATAACGAAATTAAGAAAAAAATATTTACTACATTTTTTACAACAAAGGGCGGGGGAGGGACCGGTTTAGGATTACTGACTACAAGAAAAATTGTTCAGGAACACGGAGGAAAAATTATTGTTGATTCTCAAAAAGGAAAAGGCTCAAAGTTCAAAATTATTTTCCCGAGAAAGAGATTAATGACTTTATACAAAGAAACGAAAGAATAATTAAATATTATTTTTGGGGTTTAATATGAATGGAAATACTAAAAAAAGAATTCTTGTTGTTGATGATGAAGCAGACGTTCGAAATTTCTTAAAAGCTGCACTTATTGAATCTGGTTTTGAGGTTATAACTGCTGAGGATGGTTTTTTAGCCCTTGAAGAAGTTAAAAAGCAGATCCCTGATTTGATTTCACTCGATCTGGTAATGCCTAAAAAATCTGGTGCAAAGTTTTATCATGAATTAACAAAGAAAAAAGAATGGTCAAAAATTCCAATAATTATTGTAACAGGGCACGCGCGTGATGATCTTGGCAAAGCAGATCTGAAAGAATTAACAATGTCCGGACCCGGTGTTTATCTTGAAAAACCCGTTAAGCCTAATAACTATATAGCAGCTATAAAGAGCATTTTAAAAATGGATGTAACAGAAGAAGAAAAACAATCGGCTGAAATTGTAAAACTTCAAAATGATTTAAAGAACATAATTGATAGTGCAGATAATAATACACTAAAAAAACTTAAAGAAATACTTAGTAAAAAGAATTAACAGAGAAGGAAGCTTGTGTGCATCATACTTTAGGTAATGTATATATAAATTAAAAGGTAGATTTTGAATGAAATAAATTTTCTACAACAAAGAATTGAGGTTGCTATGTCAAGGATTGCAATACTATACTGTAAACGAATTCAAGACCACTCCTGCATTGCATGTGCGAAATGTTACAAGGGAATATCTGAAAAGAATGGAGAGTTCGCTAAGTATGATGAAATAGAACTAGTTGCTATGACTGATTGTGGTGATTGTCCGGGTCTTGTAGTTCCGAGAGTTAAGCTATTAAACGAAGTGACACGAAACCTTGATCGCCCAATTGAAGCACTTCATCTCGGGACTTGTGTGAAGTTAGCTATGGAAACCGCACAGTGTCCTATTGAATTTGATGACCTTCAAATTACCTTACAGAAAAAGTTTGGTATGGAAGTGGTGTTAGGGACTCATTCTTATTAACAAAAGAAAAAATAGTTAACGTAGCAGGGAAGGGAATTTTAGTTAGGACGTTTACTCGACAATAAAACAGTAAAGCTGCTTCCTTTTCCTTCTTCTGATTCAATGCTGATTGATCCTCCATGTGCTTCGGCAATTTTATTTGCAATGAATAAACCCAATCCTGTACCACCTG
>JBATIA010000601.1:0-2337 GCA_049667415.1 Ignavibacteriaceae bacterium | reverse complement strand
ACCCACGACTTAAGTCGTGGGTTAATGAATAATAATTAATAAATAACCGTTTCAACGGTTTCTAAATTATATTAGTAAATAATGAACCTGAATAAAAATCATATTCTAATTGCCAGCTTTGATAAATTGGCCATATCCTATCGATTGTTCACTAATTCCTGTACTGTTCATAATCAAGTTTCCACGCAAAAAAGTTTTTTCTACTACGGCATTAAAAGTAATTCCTTCAAACGGAGTGTATTTGCCTTTGCTGTGCATTTCTTTGGGGTTAATAAATTGTTTGTCCCAAAGATTTATCAGAGCAAAGTCAGCATCATATCCTTCTTTAATATATCCTTTGCTTTCAAGATTAAAATAGTCTGCAACGTTAGATGACAATAATTTTATTGTTTGCGATAACGTCAATTTATTTTTCAAAAAGCCTTCACTAAATAAAAAAGAAACACGATGTTCAACACCGGGAATTCCACCATAAACCTCCCAAAAATTTTTTGAGGATTTTTCTTTTTCAGGATTACATCCGGCATGATCGGTAACTACAAAAGATAAGGTTCCGTCTTTCAATCCCTCCCATAAAGCTTCACGATCTATTTCGTTTTTAACGGGAGGAGCAGTTTTAAGATAAGCAGATATTTTTGAGTTATTGAAATCTTTTTGTGTAAAGAATAAATATTGCGGGCAAGTTTCAGAAGTTACTTTTAATCCTTTGTTTTGAGCTTCTCTTATTATGTCCAATCCTAATTTAGAACTTAAGTGAACAACGTGAATTCGGCATTCCGTTTTCTCAGCAATGTTAACCAGTAGTTTGATTGCACTTGCTTCAGCCTGATCGTCTCTTGCGGCACAGTAAGCTTGCCAATTATTTTGTCCGGCACTTTGAGAGATTGCAGTTCTTTCAGCAATCATTTTTTTGTCTTCAGCATGAACAGCCATTGGCTTGTTTACTTGCTTGATCCACTTTGCAGTCTGTAAAATTCTTTCTCCATCTAAATCAGTAAAAGTACTCATACCGGAAATCAAATAAATTTTAAAAGCGGCAACACCTTTTCCGGAAAGTTCTTTTATCTGCTCTTCAACATTAAGATTATTATCGAAATCATTTCCGCAAACACCGCCGTAAAAGGAAAAATCTACTAAACTTCGGTTTTTAAGTGCATTTAGTTTTAGTTCGAAATTATTTTTGTTGGTAACAGGCGGAAGGGAAGTACACGGCATATCAATAACAGTTGTTACTCCTCCGAAAGAAGCAGCGGTAGAACCATGTTCAAAATCATCCCTATCTTCAAAACCGGGAGTATCAAAATGAACGTGAGAATCAATTCCGCCAGGAATAGCAAGAAGAAAACCACCATCATAAATTTTTGTGTTTGAAGGATATTCAATATCCTCTAAATGTTGAATGACATTGTTTCGTTTTTCAAGTGAACTGATTTCATGCCAGTTGATTTCTTTAGAAGTTCTATCAACTACTTTTTCAATTTTATTTGAAAAATGGATATCAACTAATTTTAGTCGGGTTTCATCTGTTGATAAAAAAACATTTTTTAGAATTTTTATAGGCTTGTCTGGCATAGTTAAAATCTTAGTCCCTAAATATTTTAAACCTTTAAACCGACCTGGCTGTTAAAATCTTTAATCATCTCATCCCATTTGGGAACGACAGAAAATCTTTCCTTCCAGTAACTTTCATCATCCCACTGAGCATTTAGTTCCTCTACACTTTTTCCTTGCTGTTCAACCCAGGTAAAATATTTTAAGTTATGAATAGATTTTTTGTCATAGTAAGATAACTCTTTAAAATAATCTATGCCTTGATGTTTAAAAATGCTTGTCCAATCTACTTCGGCCTGTCTCTCCGAGTATTTTCCCCAATTGCTATCCATCTCATTTAATCTTGAGTTGTAAAGTTCTACTGAATCCGTGAACACTGTAAATATGATGTCATCTTCATTGTATTCAAAATATTTGGCTAATTTTATTGCACTTAATAAATTACAAATACACGAAATACCTAAATAAGGTAATTTATTTAGTTCATCTTTTTTCACACTTAATTGCGCGAGCCATTTGTGCCCTTCAGGTTCATTAAATAATCTTAAGATTCTTAAAGTCTGTTCATCATCAATAGCAGCAACAGCATCTGTATTTTTAACATTATGTATCCAGGGAACATGCTTATCTCCAATTCCTTCAATTCTGTGTCCTCCAAATCCATTCATTAACAACGTAGGACATTGTTGGGCTTCGGAAGCCAAAACTTTTAATGATGGAAATTTTTTTCGAAGGTAATCACCTGCAGCTAAAGTACCGGCAGAACCTGTTGCACTTACATATGCG
>JBATIA010000600.1:0-4563 GCA_049667415.1 Ignavibacteriaceae bacterium | reverse complement strand
TAAGGCAATCAATGAAAAACTTAATCTACTGGCTGAAGAATTTGGAATAGACAGGGATATTTTTTCTAATTATAAATTTCTTTTAAGGAGGAATGATATCTTATTTTCTTCAAAGGAATGGGGAGATGAAAATCTGGGGTTATTTCACAGGGTTGGTTGCAAGTTTGGTACATTCGATAAAAATGGAAACATTGTATTTCATTCACTCGCTGCACAGATTCTTCAAAATCATATTACGAAAAATATTTATGATGTACAGGACTTGAATGAGTTAAAACTATATTTAATGGGTGCTTTGATCAGAAATAAAGATCTTTTTCCCGGGCAGTACGTTGTAAGATTTAATAAAAATATCTTAGGTACAGCCATAGTAATTAAGAGCGGTTTAAAGAGTAGATTTCCCAGATCAAGCAGGACGCAAACAATCCGCATCAAGGGATTAAAAATTCAATAAAAAGATTAATTGAATTAATGAGATCCCTCTTTTCAGTTCCAAAAATTTTTACCTATTAATAATATTCTTTCAAGGCACCGGTAATACTTGTTTGCCTTGCAAGCTCAACCAGACTTTTATGACTTTTCAGCCCTTTAAGACTTTCCATTTTCTCCAATACACCAATCCCTTCAAATATCGCGTTCTTCTCGTCAGAGTTTTTTACAATAAACGGAAGTTCCCTTGACGGTTTAGGAGCGCCTTCAGAGATTGGAACTATCTTCACAATCTTGTCTCTGTGACTGAGCACCTCGTTTACAGAAACACTAATTAAATAAGTATGCAGTGTATTAGGTACACCATATGTATTGTTACCTTCCCCCCAAAAAGTCACTGTTGCAAGTGCCATAGACAACCACCATATTTTTAATAATTAATAAAATTGATTTCCAGTTATCTGCAACCTCAGATAACCTTTTATCCCGATCAACACTTAGAATTGCGTAGAAATTGCAAGAATAATACCATCACTATTATTCATTATAACAAGTGAAAAATACGTTGGTGGGTGATGTCCTGCCGACACTTTTTAGACCTGGCGTCATTGCTGACTTGGAGCGTTAAAAGTTGCGGAAAATTTTAATTCTAAAGATTATAAAATTCTATCAGTGCTTGAAAAACTTTTTTATCCATCTAAATAAATCGAACCTTCGTGATGTTAAAAATGAATTTAAAACATCTGAGAATTCACATGTTCTTAAATAACCATAGGATTTGTGAGGGTTTCGTATCTCTGAAATTTTATAATTATTCTGAACCAGAATATCTTTGATTTTAATACCGCCGGAATTTTCTTTATAGATTTTAGACAACTCGTGGTTTATTGCTACCTGATCCTCTTCATCTGCAAAGTTATACCAGCCACTAACAACATTATCAGGAATAGTAAAAGCCTTATTATTACCTTTTTCTGATTCTGATTTTATTTTACTTACAACAAACTGTTGTCCTAATGGCGAACCAATTGATGCAACTATTTCAACATTTATTTCGGGTGAATTATATTTTAACGCATCGTATACTATAATTGATCCCATCGAATGCGCTACTAAAAATATTTTCTTTCTTCTGTGCTTTTGGAGTGCCTGAACCAAGCGTTCAATAATTACTTTCCTCACTGGTTCTTGTTTACCATTCTCCAATGTGAAGGAAGGGAAATAGTAAGCTTCAAGATCTCTTAAATGACGATGGATAAATAATTCAGTTAACGATGGAATGTTTAAGGAGAGCAATCCGTTGACAAATATTTTTTCTGAATATTTTTCCAGGTATTCAAGAGCTTTTTGCCTGAACCCCATCTCTTTCCTATTGATACCTGTTCCCTCCGGCAAATAGGGCTCATTTAAATATAGAGGATTTTCCTTATCCTTCTCATCCGGGTCGAGTGGGTTCTCGTGAAGAATGTCTGCCCAATAAACCAATTCAAAATCAAAATCTGTTGCCGGGTGATTATTTTTTCTAAGACCTTCTAAAATTGCTTTCTTCCACCATTTCGTTAGCAATTCCTTCGACGGTTTATTGCCCAAACCATGAATTCCAATAACTATTTTAGACAATTTCTCCCTTTATTTCTTTACAAAAGCGTTTTAGAATTAAATTTTACTTTAACAGCATCATCTTCTTTGTTTCAAGATAATTTCCCGCTTGCCCGCCGACAGGTGTGGCTTTCAACTGATAAAAATAAATTCCACTTGGTAATTCATTTGCGCTAAACTCAACTTCGTATTCTCCGGCAGACAGGTAGTCATTTATTAAAGTCGCTATATGGTTTCCCAGAATATCATATACATTCAAACTCACAAATCCGAAACCTGCAATCTGAAATCCGATATTCGTTTTTGGATTAAACGGATTAGGATAATTTTGCTCCAACTTGTACTCTGAGACTTTGAATTCGTGCCCTACGCTTGTTACAGTATCAAACGAAAGATCGGTTATTTTGGGAAAATGATCTGAGGCAGTTCCGGTATCCAGTAATTGCAATCCGTATTGATTAAGTCTCGATGCACTCATCACTTCAGTTTGTATCACAAAATCTTTTTCAACATTTATTTCACTGTTTGAATAGATTTGAAAATCAAGTCTGCCGGGAGGAAATGAATTCCCATCATCCCGCCAGGTATATGCTGTTCTTTTATCAGTTTGTTGTGAAAGCAAGTCTTCCAGATCTGTATTATCCCAATCAGGTGGACCGCCGTTTCCGAAAATTGAAGTATTAATAATTTCGCCAGTTAGCAGTGTAATAAGCTGTTGTCTGTTCCCAACCAGATTCAAATCACCAAGAATTACAAATGGTGTTTCAGACGCGAGGTTAATAACTCCACCAGGGGTTTTTGCATCCAGTATAAATGCAATTGTAGCATCAACTTCCAACTGTCTCTTGTCGTCATTTATTTGCCCTCCGCAGCATTTAAGATGAGAATTGATTACGAGTAAGTCTTTCCCAAACCACTCTGGCAAGTCTATAAGCGAAGCTGTAATTCTGTGACCAGGGTAAACCAGCCAGTTTTGTAAAATCGGATATCTTGATACTGTAACATTACCGTCATCCAGCTTAACTGCATTCCAGTTTGTTCCCGGAAGCATTTGGTTGATTGCATTCTTCACCTGTGTAGCCGATGAGCTGAAACATTCATTAAAACAAATGATATCAGGATTTATTGCCTGGAGTAATCTTGTAAAACTTTGTTGTCTGGTTGGATCAATTAAACCATCGTTCAAAACATTCCAATCCATTATCCTTAGGAAAGATGTATCCTCACGATTAATTTCTGTTGGGAATAATGGCTCAGTGGGTGTTTCATCAAAGGTGTATCCAAAAGTTTCACCGCTGTTAGGCATCCAATCACCATTACTCGCAAAGTCGATTAAGAAAAGTTTTATCGTACCGGTTCCATTTGCCGGAGGGATAAACTGCCTGCCTATTGCAATTTCATATATAGTATCAGTTACCGTGGGCAGGCTCCTATATTGAATATCGGAATGTGAAATGGGTACTGTTCCGTTATAATATCTTGTTCCGTCTCTGGTACCAAAATTAAACCTTATTTCAGCACCAATATTATTAATCTGATAACCAGTTGAGCTATTGTTATCTCCATCAATGAAAATCGAGAGCTGATTGTCTTCGGTAAGTTTAAAAAATGGAGTGGTCTTTAGTTTGATGAAAAGGAACTGCTCATCATTAGTAACTGATATATATTTAAAGTCGTACAAATTTCCATCATTCTCGTCATCAATGTATGTTGGCACAGGGATGTTCCAGTCACCAGTTCTTCCATCCAAAAAAATAGGCAGTGATTGAGGAAACAAAATCATCGGAAAGAATAAAAGAAAAAGTATAAATAATCTTTTCATTAAATTTACCTTTGTGGTGTTTTTACCTAGCTGAAAAATAATAATAAATTCGAGAGGGATTGAGGAATGAATATTCAGATCATTGGAACTAAAAAGTGCAAAGAAACGCAGAAAGCCGAAAGGTTTTTCAAAGAAAGAAGAATCCCTTATTACTTTCGTGATCTTTCAGATAAAGGAATCTCGAAAGGCGAGCTTGAAAATATTAAACAGGTAATTTCAATTGAAGAATTAATAGATAAAGAAGGAACGCAATTCAAGAAACGAGGTTTTAAGTTTATGGTCTATGAAATCGAGACCGAATTGCTAGAAGATTCTCTTTTATTAAGGACACCAATAGTCAGAAATGGAAGGCTAACAACAGTTGGATATCAACCTGATGTTTGGATGGGTTGGATATCAGTGAAGTAAAGTAATTAAAATAGTGACCACAGTTTTATACTATTTGCCTGTCATCAAGTTTAATTCGGATTTGGAACGGAATTACTCGAGATTTGTTGGCGGTTTGAAAATAATTGCAAAATTTTACAGGTGGAAGTTATGAAAAAGTACTTTCTCATTATTTTTTCTGTTTTTTTATTTTTTGCGTGTGATGAAGACTCTGTATCTTCGAATACCTACGAATCTGAGACTAGTGAATCGCATACCCTTAACTTAATTACACAAACCGAACTTATTATTCAAAATACGAATGGAAGCATTATTGTCACTGGTAC
>JBATIA010000599.1:0-4804 GCA_049667415.1 Ignavibacteriaceae bacterium | reverse complement strand
ACTGAAGTTAAAGTTGGAATCACCGTTTTATTGGGCTTGATTGTCTTTATATGGATTTTAGGATGGACTAAAAATTTTACTTTCTCTTCCTCTGATAACCAGGTATTGGTTAAGTTTAATAATGTGTCAGGACTTGAAATTGGTAATAATGTAACTGTTAATGGAGTTAAGAAAGGCCATGTCAGCGATTATTATATTGAAGGATCAGTTGTAATAGTTTCACTTAGTGTGGATAGTGAAGTTCAATTGAAAAAAGATGCTGCCTTTTTTCTCGAAAGTACCGACCTTATGGGTGGAAGAAAAATTGAAATATTTCCAGGAACTTCGGATGAAGATTTAGATTATAAAGGTGTTCACCCGGGGACATATGTGACAGATATTGCAGGTGTAATTGCTCTATTCGGAGATTTGCAGGATAAAATAAGTATTATCGCTAATGAAACAGCAAATACATTACAAAGTCTAAATTCTTTTCTTGATGATAAAGCATTTATGCAGGAAGTAAGGAACAGTGTAATCAATTTAAACCGTGTAACCGAACGACTTGATCACGTTCTCACAGAAAATCAGCAGAATATCAAAGAGATCTCGGAAAACACAAAAGATATTACGGCTGAAACAAAAATGTTTTTTAGGGACAATAAAAATAATTTTGAAGGAACCCTAAAAAACCTGAACTCTGCCATCCTTAAATCAGATTCTTTGCTAACAGCCATCAATTATTTAACTAAAGAAACCATGGCAGGCGGGAACAATATTGGAAAATTTCTATATAATGATTCACTTTTCACCAATATTGTCGAATCGATTCAATCGCTGAAACAATTGAGTAAAATTCTGATTTACCAGCTCGAAACTGGTGGTATAAATGTGGATGCAAGTATTTTTTAATCTGAGCTTTAGTTAAAATGGTATTAGGATTAGGAATAGACATAATTGAGATTGGCAGAGTAAAAAAAAGTATTGAGAAATACGGCGATAAATTTCTTAATAAAGTATTTACTGAGGGAGAAATTAATTATTGTAGTAAGAAGTATAACAAGTATCAGCACTATGCTGCAAGGTTTGCAGCAAAGGAAGCAGTATATAAGGCTCTTGCTTCAGGATGGAAGGAAGGACTTAGATGGAAAGATATTGAAATTCAAAACGATCCATCAGGTATGCCATCGGTAAATACCAGCGGTAAATTGCATTCTTTCCTGGCGGATAATATGCAATTACGAATATCTATCAGTCATTCAGAAAATTATGTAACTTCTGTTGCCATAATTTTTAAAAACAGCAATTCTTAAAACTGCAAAACTTGTTCAGCCCTCGACATCCCTGTTAATTTAATTGATATTAAAGCCTGTTATTATTAGCTTTTCAGTTAAAATTATAATAATTACATAATAATATATGTTTCTTAAGTTTTATAAAATATTTAATTATTCAACAATCGCAATAGTAATAGTTTTTTTAATTCTCATACTTACTAATTCGGTCTCACGGGATATCTATATCACTTTACTGGTAATTACCTTAATCATTTTCATCGCCAGAATAGTATTAAGAGTTTATCTTCAGTCGTACTTAAAAAAAAGCAGTAAAGGAGAATAAGACTTCGAACCCTCGAAACGAACAAATGGCAAGCTTAATGCAAAGGTGCTTATTTTAAACCAGAGCTATGAACCCCTTACAATATGCAACATTAAAAAGGCTGTTATTCTTATGTACCTGGGAAAAGCAGAGATGGTTTTAAAAGATGATGGTAAAGCTATCCGATCGATTTACTACAATTATCCCTGGCCGAGTGTAATTAGATTAAGCCGGTTTGTTCGTGTTCCATATAAGAAAGTAGTGCTCACCAGAAAAAATATCCTTAGAAGAGATGGCTATAAATGTGCTTACTGTGGCAGAGGAGATCTTACTTTAACAATGGACCATATCATCCCTAAAGCGAGGGGCGGAGATGATTCCTGGGAAAACCTTGTGAGTGCCTGTACAAAGTGTAATAACCAGAAAGGAGATAGAACCCCGCACGAAGCTGGACTGTCTCTTCTTGTTAAACCGTTCAAACCGAGCCATATTATGTTTATTAAAAATGTAGTCGGTCGAATTGATGATAAATGGAAACCTTACCTGTATCTTTCTTAACAATCTTCGACCCTTACGCGGAATAACATCTAATATTATTATTTTTAAGCAATAATTTTTAATTATCTCCTGATTCATGAAGAAAAAAAGAATCTTAAGCGGAATGCGCCCAACCGGCAAACTTCACATTGGGCACTATGTTGGAGCACTTGAAAACTGGGTGCTTTTACAGGACACGTACGAAAGTTATCATCTTATTGCTGATTACCATGTTCTTACAACCGACTTAAATACAAATAATATTTATGATGATACTATTGATATGCTGATAGATTGGTTAGCAGCAGGTCTAAATCCGATAAAAAGCCCAATTTTCAGACAATCACAAATAAAGGAGCACACAGAATTAAATTTAATTTTTGGAATGTTAATCACTGTTAATAGGCTTGAGAGGAATCCCACTGTTAAAGAACAGGCACGCGCACTTCATATAGATCAAATAATTTATGGGCATTTAGGTTATCCGGTTTTACAGGCAGCCGACATACTTTTATATAAAGGTGACGCCGTTCCCGTTGGTGAAGATCAGGTTCCGCACGTCGAGATTACAAGAGAGATTGCAAGAAAGTTTAATAACCAATATGGAGTGGTCTTTCCTGAACCTGAACCACTCCTAACAAAGTTTGCCCGTTTACCGGGTTTAGATGGAAATGCCAAGATGAGTAAATCTCTTGGGAATACAATCCTCTTATCTGATGACCCTGAAACAGTTAAGATTAAACTTAAAAAAGCTGTAACCGATCCACAAAAAATTAGACGGAACGATCCAGGTCGTCCGGAAATTTGCTTGATCTTTGCTTACCACAAAAAATTTAATTCAGCACAGGTACCTGAAATTGAAGCCAATTGCCGCTCTGGTTCTTTAGGTTGTGTTGATTGTAAAATAAATTGTTCTGAAAAATTATCAACTTTTCTAGCTCCGATAATTGAAAAACGTAATTATTATGAGGATAATATGAACGAAGTTCTGGATATTCTTGCAGATGGTGAATCGAGAGGAAAAAAAGTTGCTGAGGAAACTATGAGTTTAGTGCACGAAAAAATGAAATTCGGCTAATATGTATAAAGTAAAACTAAATCAGTTTGAAGGACCACTCGATTTGCTCCTGTTTTTTATTAAACGGGACGAACTTAACATTTATGATATCCCAATTGCCAGCTTAACCAAGGAATTTTTAGAATACGTTAACCTTATTAAAATTCTTGATCTGGAGGTTGCAGGCGATTTCATTCTGATGGCTTCAACTTTAATGCATATAAAAGTTAGAATGCTTTTACCCAGGGAAATTGATGACAAAGGGGAGGAAATTGATCCAAGAGCAGATTTGGTTAAAGCCCTTCTTGAGTACAAACGATACAAGGAGATGTCTGAGGAGTTATCGTACTTTGAATCAAATCAGAGGAAAAAAAGATTTCGCGGGAATTTTTCAGAAGATATAAAGGAAGTTCCTCACGAGTATAACATCCTGTTAAAGAATGTTTCAACTTACGATCTTGCAAAAGCATTTAAATTTGCGATCGAGCAACTAAAAGATGAACCTGTTCACCAGATACAAAAGCTTAACGTTTCAATAGATGAGCAAATGGAGTTTATAGAAAAGAAACTGGAAGAATATCCTGAACTACATTTCCTGAAATTAATAGAAGACATTAAAGAAAAAATTCGGATAATTGTAACATTCGTTGCTTTACTGGAGATGATCAAGATTGGTAAACTTTCAATAAAATCTACCAAGATGTTTAACGACTTCATTATAAATAAAAAAGAAAATGGATAATGTATATAATTCAATAATTGAAGCTTTAATTTTTGCATCAGACGATTCCTTACCTGCTGATGAAATCATAAGGGCTATTAAAGAAATCGATGGCGATGATATTGAAATAAATAAACAAGATATTGAGTTAGCAGTTGACTTACTGAATAGTAAGTACGAAGAAAACGGAAGTTCATTCAGAATAATTCGGATTGCGAATGGTTTTTTATACGCAACATTAGAAGAATTTGCAAAGTATGTTGGTTATTTATCATCTGAAAGAGCTAAACGTAGACTTAGTCAGGCAGCACTTGAAACACTTTCCATTATTGCTTACAAGCAACCGATTACTAAACCCGAACTGGAATCTATTCGCGGGGTGAACTCAGATTATATTTTAACCACACTGCTTGAAAAAAATCTTATCGCAATCAAGGGACGAGCAGAAACAGTCGGCAGACCATTGCTTTATTGTACAACTGATGAGTTCCTGAAATATTTTGGATTAAATGATCTTTCCGATTTACCCAAGCCGAGAGAGCTGGAAGAGATTATGCAAGATGAGGATTTTCTTGAGCAGAAAAGAAAAATTATGATGACTGGCCTGGAAGAAAAACTTGAGGAATCGATTGGAGGACCACCGAGTGACGAAAATCAGGATCAATAAATTTCTGGCCGATAGTGGTATTAGCTCAAGGCGAAAGTCTGAGGAGTATATTTTAGAAAAAAGGGTGGCTGTTAACGATAAAATTGTTAATGAATTAAGCTTTAAAGTTGATGTTGAGAAAGATATTATTACACTTGATGGCGAAAGAATAAAACCTAAAAGACATATTTATATGCTGTTAAACAAACCAAAAGGATACATCACTTCAGTAACAGATGACCGCAATCGTAGGACTGTGCTGGAT
>JBATIA010000598.1:0-5685 GCA_049667415.1 Ignavibacteriaceae bacterium | reverse complement strand
CAATCATACCACCTGAACCCATTATCGAACCGGCAGCAGATAAACTATCGTAATCTATCGGCAGATTAAATTTTTCAATCGGGATACAACCACCTGATGGTCCACCGGTTTGCACAGCTTTAATCTTTGCTGTGGTTGATGCGCCTCCACCGATTTCAAAAATAATTTCTTTAATTGAGATTCCCATAGGAACTTCAACTAATCCGGTGTTCTTAACTTTTCCAACAAGACTAAAAATTTTCGTCCCGGAATTTTTCGGCGTCCCGATTTTTGAATACTCATTTGAGCCAAGTTTAAGTATGATAGGAATATTAGCCCAGGTCTCTACATTATTAATTGCTGTAGGTTTTCCATAGATACCTTTTTCAATCGGGAAAGGGGGACGCTGCCTTGGCTCTCCCATTTTACCCTCAACTGATTTGATGAGAGCAGTTTCTTCACCGCAGACAAAAGCACCTGCGCCTCTCACAATATTAATATCGAATGAAAAACCTGTCTCCAAAATATTTTCACCGAGCAGTCCATATTCGTGTGCAAGTCTTAATGCGATAATTAAATGTTTGATTGCTAGTGGATATTCATTTCGAACGTAAATAATTCCATCTGTAGCTCCGGTTGCATATGCACCAATTAACATTCCCTCTATTATGCTATGTGGATTACCTTCTAAAATACTTCTATCCATATATGCACCGGGGTCGCCTTCGTCAGCATTGCAAACCAGATATTTTTCTTTTCCATTTATCTGGGCAGCAAGCATTTCCCACTTCTGTCCCGTTGGAAATCCGCCGCCACCTCGACCGCGTAAACCTGAATACTTAACTTCCTCAATTACCCAGTGCGGATCTTCCTGTTCCAAAACCTTAATGAATGAATCGTATCCACCGGCTTCGAGATAGTTGAATAATCTTATCGGATCTATTTTTTCATTAATTGAAAGTAACAGACGTTTTTGTTTGCTGTAAAACGGAATATCATCCTGCTTAACAATTGGTTTACCTGTATCAGGATGATGAAAGAGCAAATCATCCAAAATCTCGTCCCGGTAAATGGATTTTATAATCCTGCTCATATTTTCTGTTGTTACTTTGGGGTAGAAAATTCGCGCAGGTTCGATTAATACAGAGGGTTCCATCTCACAGAATCCATGACATCCGGTAATGCGAAGGTGAATTCTATTAGTCAATCCGTTGGCAATTAATTCGCGCTTTGCTATTCGTATAAGATCATTAGCACCGCTTGCCTGTCCGCATGTTCCTGCAGAAATTACAATCGTTGGAATGCTGGCATCACGGTCGGCTTTAATTCTGCTTTTAAGTTCTCTAAATTCATTAATAGATTTTAATGTTGGCATGACCAAACCCCCAAGATAAATTCAGAATTTGTTGAACGATTATTAACCATAAATACCTCCTGAAAGATCGAGCATATGTCCTTTGCATCCTCTCTTTGAACATATCTGAATAACACCGCCGCCTTTAACAATCATCGGTACCATAGGAGATCCGCACTCAACACAGTTTGCTGCGCCTCTTAGTTCAGTGTGGCAATGAGGACAGAAAAAGTTCACAACTGTATCTTCCGAAATTTCATATTCCGATTCTATATTGTAGCTGCCATAAAGACTGGATAATCGTAACCAACCGTGTTTTCTTTCAAATGAAATTGTTACACGTATTGAAGGATGATAATCAACTAAATGATCAGGATCCATCAGGCTGTGGTTACAGCGAGCACAGCTGATTTCTACGGGAAATATTCTTTGATCAGTTTTGATTTCTACTTTATCTAATCCTTCGCGGGTTTTATCTAAGATTTGTTTTACTTTAGGTGTGATGACTTTCGAGAAGTAATGACCATCTGCTACTACTATTGGTCCTAATGCACAAGCTCCGAGGCAGGCTACAGTTTCAAGGGTGAATTGTTTGTCTTTAGTCGTTTCACCCGGTCGAACATTTAGCCGGTGCTCAAACTCTTTTTTGATCGTAGGACCTCCTCTAACATGACAGGCTGTTCCAAGGCATACAGAAACTAAATGTTTGCCTCGAGGTATCAAACTGAAAGATTTGTAGAACGTTGCCACGCCGTAAATATCAACGAGCGATTTACCTGTTTGATTGGCAACATTCCTCAATTCTTTTTCAGGGAGAAAACCAAACCTTGCCTGTATGTTTTCAAGAATGGAGATTATTCCTTCCTGAGTTTTTATTTTTTCTTTTTCTTCTGATATTGTAAGAGTGGTCATATCTTTGCCCCAAATAGTTGTGAAAGGATTCGATTAGCATAGGAAACATTCATCAAAAAAAACGAATTTGATACACTCAAACTTCGCAAAAAAATGAATGAATAGAAAGAGTAACTACACTAATTAAGAAGTTTTTTTCCTGACTAAAGACAAACTGATTTAATGAATAGGAATTGATTTAAGATTAGCATTAACAATAAGATAAGTAGATGGATGCTTATAAAAACACATAACACTTAATTTATAATACTAATTAAAATTGCTTTTATAGCAAAAAAATTAATTTTCGATATTTGCTATTTTTACACCCATCCTCTAAGTTGACAAGCTTGAGCAACACGTGCCACGCCAACCAGCATAGCAGCTAAACGCGGGTGAACTTTCTTTTCTTTGATTGCTTCCTGAACTCGTTTGTAAGCAAGAGTTAATTTTTTATCGAGCTGTTTATGAACTTCTTTCTCTTCCCAGAAGAATAAAGATTTATCCTGAACCATTTCGAAGTATGAAACAGTTACTCCTCCGGCACTCGCAAGAATATCCGGAATTACATGTACATTATTTTTAAAGAGAATTAAATCTGCTTCAGGAGTTGTTGGTCCATTTGCAAGTTCACAAACTACACGAGCTTTTAGTTTTTTAGCATTTTTAATATTGATTGCATTTTCTAATGCAGCCGGGTATAAAATTTCTACATCAAGTTCAAGAAGCTGCTCGTGAGGAATTTCTTTGCTTCCCGGAAAATTCATTACTGTTCCGGTTTTAAGTTTATGATGAACAAGTTCTTCCGGATCTAAACCCTTCTTGTTAATTATGGCTCCGCGGGAATCACTTGCGGCAATTAGTTTTCCCCCACCTAACATTTCTTTATGAAGTAATGCGGCTCTCTGTCCTGCATCACCAAAGCCCTGAATTGCAAATGCTTTTGTAGGATCAAATCCATAAGTTTTACAAGCTTCACGAACCGTAATTATTCCTCCTCTTGCTGTTGCATCTCTTCTTCCTTCAGTCCCGCCAACCTGCAATGGTTTGTCAGTAAATACACCCGGGCTGTGACGCTTTGTGATTGTTTCATACTCATCCATCATCCAGGCCATAGTCTGTGGATTTGTATAAACGTCTGTTGCCGGAACATCTATATCTACTCCAAGCATTTGTGATATTCCACGGATATATTCCCTTGAGAGTCTCTCAAGCTCTGTTTCAGATAATTTTTTTGGATTACATCTTACACCGCCTTTGCTTCCTCCAAGCGGTAAATCAACAACCGCAGTTTTCCATGTCATCCAGCAGGCAAGTGCACGAATTGTATCAACTGTTTCTTCGGGATGAAAACGAATTCCACCTTTGGCAGGACCTCTTGCATGATTGTATTGAATTCTAAATGCCTGAAATATTTTTGTAACTCCTGAATCCATTTTAACAGGAATGGTGAAGTTAACTTCTATTTGAGGAGTGCTTAAAAATTCTGTTGTTGCATCATCAAGGTTAAGCAGCCTGGCTGCCTCCAAAACCTGTTGACGCGCTACTTTGAATGAATTGTAGGATGCCATCAGTTTGATCCTTTACTCTTTGATTTGTCTGAATCTGTTTTCTTTGTGGATGGTATTACATCCAGAATAATTCTGTACCAACAGTTCTTGCAAACAAGTGCTCTGTCTGTTGCAAGAAGAACTTGCTGCCAGGGTGACAGTTTATTACCACAGTGCGGGCAGGCACCTGGTATTTCCTCTCTGTTTGATTTTATTTCTTCTGCCAAAATTATTACTCCGGTTTATCTCCACTTAAGCGGGTTTTAAAATTATACCTTTGTTTTCGTGCCCATTCATTTTAATAATAATCGGTTTTTTAAACCTGATATGTTTTGTGTAAACCTTGCTTTCAACTGACTCCTGCTCAAGAAGCCAATCCCAATCAACAAATCCATTTTTCTCAATTGAGTTAACAGTAAAATAGCCAACCATAAACGAAGTGATGTTTTGAAAAAAGTGCGAACCCTGAGATGGCTCAACAGCCATATCTTTAAAAGATGTTTCAACAATAGCTTTTGCACCGGCGATCTGTTCCCAGGTTACAGGAATTCCAAGCCACGGGTCTAATGAACCCCACCGACCTACACCAACAAGCAAGTATGGCTTACTTTCTGAAATCAATTTATTATTAAGTGCAGAAATCTCTGCAGCTACTTCCCTGCTTTTTGCACGATCGAATAAATTAAAATCAACAACAATTGCATCAAAAACATCATGAATAATTCCGTTACCAAGTACCTGATTGCTTTGACAAATCAATTTATCTTGTTCGATATCCTCAATTCTAAGTTCTTCGAACTCATGGCTCACTACAAGTGGTCTCATTTGCAGTAATCCAAATTCTTTCTTTTTACCGGCAGGTTTTGAAATGTTTACAGCAAATTCAATTTCAACCGGAGTTCCCATTCCCCAGTTGCCCATTTCGAGTAGCAGTTCAAGCACATTTGCTAGCGGAAAAAGTTTATTTCTTAGTATTGGCCCAAAAGTAACTAACCGAGTTCCGCTTCTCCCAAGTCCATCATAAATTGCATCATTTTCAGGAAGATAAGTTGAACCGACAAATCTTAATGGTCCATCTTTTTCAGCAATGCTTAATGGAAATGTTTTTACAAGTTTGTCATAAGTTACATTCCCAAAGTCTGTTTTCTCATCAATCTGTAAAGCAAAAAATTCCATCTGACTGCTGTTAAGAGATTCTTTTACTGAATGAAACTGCAGCAAGTCGGTTGAATACTTCGGACAAAATCTTACCGTGTTTCCTCCTTCAACAACCCATTTACCTAAACCGAGTGCAGCAGATACAATTCCGTCGGTAGATTTTTGTGGGGGCAATGGATAAAAATTATATGATTTTGCCACGCCGGAAAAATCAGGGTAAAATCTGTTCTCGTGACTATTTCCTACCATCTTCTGAATTATCACAGCCATTTTTTCTTCTTCGGAACGGTAAGATGTAATTCTTATATAGTTTTTTGCATTTTGATAAAATGTTGACGCATAAACTCTTTTAATTGTTGTGAGAAGATCATTCAATCGAATCAAAGGATTTGCATTGTCGTTTGGAATCATATAAGTCTGATAAACACCCGCAAAGGGATGATACTGTGAATCCTCCAGCAAGCTTGAAGATCGTACAGCAAGAGGATTTCTTATTATATCCAAAAATGCAGCAAGTTCACCAAGAATTTCTTCGGGAAATTTTGATGCATCTAAAAATTTTTGTGTGATTTCTTCATCATCCTCGCAATGCAGAGCAAAACTCCGAAGACTATTCATCTCAAGAAAATCATCGAATACATTTGTACCAAGTACTACAGCTGGTGGCACATAAATAAACACGTCCTCAAATTGCTCGCGAAGCTGGTAATCGTTAATGAGTGTATTGACAAAACCAAGTCCTCTGGCTTTACC
>JBATIA010000597.1:0-3201 GCA_049667415.1 Ignavibacteriaceae bacterium | reverse complement strand
TTTCTGCTTGTATTGTTGGAGCGTTCTCGAAAAAAGAAAATGGATCTGTAATCTGGGATACTGATATGTGTATAGGTTGCCGGTACTGTATGGTTGCCTGTCCATTTCAAATTCCAACTTTTGAATACGATAAAGCAATACAACCGAACATTCATAAATGCGATTTCTGTTTTGAAAGAACCAAAGATGGATTACTTCCTGCTTGTGTTGAAATATGTCCCGTGGAGGCACTCACTTATGGTAAGCGCAGAGATTTAATTGAAATTGCTGATAAGAGGGTTAAGCTTTATCCCCATCGCTACATAGACAAGATTTATGGTTTTACTGAAGTTGGAGGTACATCATGGATGTATCTGGCAAATACGGAATTTGAGAAACTTGAATTTCCAAAATTAAGTGATAATCCAGCACCGGGTGTTTCAGAATCTATACAAGCAGGAATTTTTGCTTACTTTGTTCCACCGATTGCACTTTATTCATTACTCGGCGGAATAATGTGGATTACTAAGAATAAAGAAAATGGAAGGGGAGAAGGTAAGTGATGGAACACGGGCTCAAACCTTCACCAATCAAACACAAGTTTTTTACACCTTGGACAATTATAATATCTATTGTAGCACTTGCAGGATTATCATTTCTTGCCGTAAGATTTTTCTTCGGTCTTGGTGCTGTTACTAATCTCAATCAATATTTCCCCTGGGGAATCTGGATAGGACTTGATGTAGCTGCTGGAGTTGCTTTGGCTGCGGGTGGTTTTACTACAGCCGCTTTAGGTCATATCTGGCATAGAGAAAAGTACGAAGTACTAATTAGACCGGCACTATTAACAGCAATGCTTGGCTATACTTTTGTAGCTGTAAGTGTTGTTTCTGATATTGGTCGATGGTACTATGTATGGCACCCGATTTTTATGTGGAACGGACACTCAGCTTTATTCGAAGTCGGTATTTGTGTAATGGTTTACATGAGTGTTCTCTATATTGAGTTTTTACCGATAGTAACGGAGAGATTTATAGGACGCGTGAATTTACCAGGCCTCCTTTCAATATTTAATAAAATAATTGATAAAGTGCTCAGAGTTCTGGATAGAACGTTAAATAAATTCATGTTTGTATTTATTATTGCCGGTGTTGTTCTTTCTTGTTTACATCAATCCTCACTTGGAACTTTAATGATTATCGCCGGACAGAAAATGCACCCGCTCTGGCAAACACCTGTATTGCCTCTTCTCTTTTTAATGTCAGCTTTCGCAGTGGGTTTTCCCATGGTTATAATGGAATCTCTCACTGCATCGAAATCCTTCGGAATGAAACCTGAAAAGGAAGTTCTTACAAGCCTTTCAAGATTTATTGGACCATTACTCGGAGTTTACTTAGCGTTTAAGATAGGTGATATGGTTATAAGAGAATCATTTGTTTACCTGACTGAAATTAATTTAGCAAGCACTATGTTCACCATTGAAATTGTTGTTGGTGTTATTATACCACTTAGATTGTTTTTGCTACCCGATGTACGTCAATCAACAACAGGATTATATATCGCTTCGCTGCTCGTAATATTTGGTGTTTTAATTAATCGATTTAACAATTTTATAATAGCCTATAATCCACCCTATACCGAAACTTCCTATTTCCCTTCAATTGGTGAAATTAGCGTTACACTTGGATTTGCCGCACTTGAGATATTATTGTACCGGGCTTATGTTATGATATTTCCCATAATCAGTCAACCAGTTAAAGATGCGGTAATTAAAACAAAATATGCTATTAAAGGTATGTCATGATTAATATTAAGAAATTATCCGTATCAATATTAGCATTGGGTTTATTCGTTTTACCAGGTTTTGCTCAGGATCATTCGCAAATGAAATTTGATTGCAGCCTATGCCACTCATGTGAAACACCAACGAAATCTAATCCTTGTCTTATTAAATGTCCACGAGAAAAGATGATGACGGTTCATATCCCACCTGAGAAATCACCAAAAATAATTGAGATGCATAAATTAAAAGTAATGGAGGATTTGTACGAAGCGGTGATTTTTTCACACAGAGCCCATGCAGAAATGTCTGAAATTTCTGGTGGTTGCGAAATGTGTCATCACTATAATCCTCCGGGGAATATTGTAGCCTGCAACTACTGTCATGATCTTAACAGGCAGAGAACCGATATTTCTAAACCTGATTTAAAGGGGGCTTATCACAGACAATGTATTGATTGCCATAGTGAATGGAGTCAGGAAGTCGCATGTGAGAGTTGTCACGAATTAAACGCAAGTGGTAAATCAGCATTTTCTGGAAAAGAATATAGCAAAGAAAGAATCCATCCGGTAATAAATGTTCCAACCAAGCTTATCTACAATACATCTGAACAGAATGGATCGTTAGTTACATTCTTTCACAACGAACATAATGATTTGTATGGACTCGAGTGTAAGCATTGTCATCACGAAGAGAGTTGTACCAAATGCCACGCTGTTACAAAACCATTTACAAAAAAAGAAATTTCAGCGGAGGAAAGACATAAAAAGTGCATGTGTGCAAGCTGTCATGATACAGCAGATAAAACCGGGTGTGAAAGTTGTCATACAAAAAAAGAGCTTGAACCCTTCAACCATAAAATTCGGACCGGCTTCGAATTAAAAAGTTATCATGCAGAATTAAGTTGCTCTAGATGTCATCAAACAAAAGCGGTGTTCACCGGTTTAATAAGTTCCTGCACAAGCTGTCACTCCGGCTGGAACTCAAATACGTTTGATCATAAAATAACCGGTCTTGATTTAGACGATATACATTTAGAATTTGATTGCGGTGATTGTCACATCGGAGAGGATTTTTTAAAAAGTCCTTCCTGTGAAAATTGTCACGACGATTTGGCTTATCCTGATTTCAAACCAGGAAAGCTTGTTAAATAATTTTTTAAAATTTATACTTTAGATGAAACTCAAACAAGCATTTACGAAAATAAGTCTTAAGCTTATTCTTACAGTTGGTGTGGTTACCATAGCAATTATCAGTGTATATTCTTTCGTGAGTATTCAGGCACAGCGAGATGAACTCCTTTCCCAAACAGAAATTTATGCCAATAAATTAAGCGAAACAATTAGAAACAGTACTCATTTAAGTATGCTAGAGAACAGGAGCGATCAGACTCACCGAATTATAAATACGATTGCACAGGAACCTGGCTTAAGGGAGATTAG
>JBATIA010000596.1:0-4787 GCA_049667415.1 Ignavibacteriaceae bacterium | reverse complement strand
CCATCGGCAATTGCAAGAACATCCTCCACATTATCTCCGTTAAAATCTCTTTGCACATCAACAGCTTCAAAATCACCAAGACTATAATTTACATCATAACCATATTTCCAGATGATCTCTCCGTTAGTTCCATCCAGAGCATAGACGTGTTCGTTTCCGCCACCGGTTGCAATTACAACATCGTTAAAACCATCACCATTCAAGTCGTTAGCGATTTGAATTGCATCCTGAACACCATATTCAAAATTTGCACCGATTGAACCAGCGTTATAGTTAGTTATATAAGTAGTAAAAACCCATAGCGGAAAGGAGGTACCTGAAGCCGCACCATCGAGGCACATTGTCCAATAATTTTCTGTTGAGATTACTACTTCAGGAATACCATCACCTGTAATATCATTTATCGGTTTCAGTCCTTCAACTCTGGGATCTGCACTTGGTGAGTTTGGATGAGGTGGAACCTGATACTGCCAGAACATATATCCATAGTTATAAGGATTAAAAAATCCGGTACCTTGAACAGAAATTTTTACGACTGGATTTGTTACATCATTATTTGTGATTTTCAGAGTGTCAAGATAAGTTCCTGTTTGCGTGGGATAGAAAAAAGCTGTTAGCTGCAATGTATCTGTAGAAAATACTTGAAAAGGAAGTGTTGGGGAATTATAGGTAAACTCAGGCAGATTGAATTGCATATCATTTACTTCAAGGGTTTGATCTCCCATATTATAAACAAAAAAGTCCCAGTAAGTAATCCCGTCTTCACCTACCCAAACATTTCCAAAATTATGTGAAGTTGCAGATATACCAATTCGAGCACCACTTAAAACTCCCTGCCCTGAAAGATCTATGTCAATTACAGGATTTATCGGGTCATTAGAGTAAATCTTGAGTATTCCCTGGTACATAGCATAATTGGATGGGGTAAAATTGACAGTAACATTTTGCGAATTACCAGGTGGAACATTTATAGGAAACGAAAGTGAATTGTACGAAAAACTGTTTCCCGTAACTGTAATTGAGTCCAGTGTAAGTGTTCCGGAGCCGTCACTATATAAAGTCAAATTATAATCTGAATTATTTCCTACTGTTGTATTTGGAAAATTTATAGAACTAAAAGGAACAGTAATGTGAGGTGTGCCGGTTCCACCAAGTTCATATTTAAATAATTGTCTTTGGTTAATAGTCCCACCCACAGGTTCAGCCAGCAGCCAAAAATATGTTCCATCCCACGCCAAGCCTCTCGGACTCTGACCATTCGGGTCCGGAACAGGAAATGAAAACAGAGTATCTTCGGTTGCCAGATCTACGGCAAATATTATCTCTGGATCACCCTCGTTGTCATCCGTAACATAAAAAAGTGTGTCGCCTTTTACAGTTATTCCCTGTGGTTGTGTTCCGTAGGTAAATATAGTATCAATAATTGTTTTTGTGTTTATATCAACTTTGTACAACGCGGCCTCGGTATTTGGATAATAACAAGAGACCCATATACCTGTTCCATCCCAGCCGGCTCCGCCTAAATATTTTGAACCAAATATTTTTATTGAATCAAGTACGTTTCCGGTCGCATCGACCTTGAACAGTCCATTTGTCGATCCTCTTCTTTCAAGATACCAGAAATTGGTTCCATCGTGTGCCAATCCCTGGGAATAACGCATTACAGGATAATTAATGACTATCTGATCGACCTCAATGCCTGAACTGTTTACTGCTTTTATAAGTCCGTTACCAGCAGTTGAAGAGCCTGAGGATAACCAATATTTTGAATTATTGTAGACCAACCCATAAGCATAATTATAAAATGTGCCACTCGGTAAATCTATTGTTTCAAGTAGTGTCTGTGAGAAACTAAGGGAAGAAATGAGAAGCAAGTTTAAGAGTAAAAACTTCTTCATCGTAAACCTCTTAAATAATTTATAATTGAAAAATAAAGGAAGTTTTAATTTTTTCGTGGATTATTTTTCCTCCACTCTTTGATGTACTCTGCTATATTTTTTGTGGAAGCACCGGGAGTAAACAATTCACCAACTCCTATTTCTCTAAGTTTATTAATATCCTCTTCGGGAATAATACCACCGCCGGTAAGCAAAACATCGTCCAAACCTTTTTCAACCATCAGCTTTTTTATCTTGGGTAAGATGGTCATATGTGCACCGGACAGTATACTGATCCCAATTACGTCAACATCCTCCTGAACTGCCGCTTCAACAATCATCTCCGGAGTTTGTCTTAAACCGGTGTAAATTACTTCCATACCAGCGTCTCTTAGTGCAGCAGCAATTACTTTGGCACCACGATCGTGCCCATCTAATCCGGCCTTAGCAACTAATACTCTTAATTTTCCCCGATCAGATCGGGATGTTCCACTATCCATTGTAGATGTCCTTGTATTTGCTTATGAAAGAACGAATTTGATCTCCGTAATCCCGCATAGATTCTGAACCGTAGGTTTTAAATTTTGGTTCAATTGTAAAATCGTTATTAAACCGTGGAATGATATGAAAGTGAAAATGATAAACCGACTGACCTGCAGGATTGCCATTATTTGAAATTACATTAAACCCATCTGCATTCATGCTTCGCTTTACTGCACCAGCGATAAATTGTGTAGCGTGAATAAGTCTGCCAAGTTCGTCTTTTGGAACGGTAAGGAAATTATCGTAATGTTTTTTAGGAATAACAAGTGTATGTCCGTAATTCACAGGTTGAATATCGAGGAAAGCTAAAATGTTTTCATCTTCAAAAACAATCTCTGCTTCTGCTTTCCTGTCTCTTATATTACAAAAAATACATTCCATTGTATTCAAAAATAGTGTTAATTGATTTTTAAGCCAAAGTTAATCGTGAATCCTTAGGAGAATTTTAAGTATTTCCTCCGTTTTGGATAAATTCCATAAATTCCGCCAGTATGAAGAAAGATTACACTTTTACCCCTACCTTTTTGAAGTATCAAATCATTATAAGCATAAAAAGCTTTACCGGTGTATGCCGGATCCAAAAGAATTCCAGTTCCTCTCGCAAATTCAGTTATCAATTTTATTTTTTTATCTGAAATATTTTTGTAACCTTCTTTTGAATAACCATCCACTATTTCAAGATTTTTTTCATCAATTTTACAAATCAATTTAAAGTCAAGAACAGCACCTTCTGCTAGTTGCAGGATTTTTTTTCTGATTAATTCTTTTGGAAGAAGAACATTCACTGCAAAGATTTTCAATTTGATTTTATTTAGAGCTGCACCGACTAAAAGTCCTGCGGCAGTACCTCCGGAACCACAAGCAGAAAAAATTCCATCGATTTTTTTGAGATCAATTTGATTCTTTAACTCATCAATGAAATTTATGTAACCCCATATTCCGAGAGTCGATGAACCTCCTGCGGGAATAACATAAACCCGCTTTCCTTTTTTAATAAGCTTTCTTCGTTCCTCTGCCATAATTTCATCAACTTTTTCAAATTCTTTTTTGTTCAGATAAATAATTTCACTTCCGTACATTTTATCTAAAAAAAGATTTCCATCAGCTTTGTAAGTCTTATTTCCCCATAAAAATAATCTGCTCTTAATACCAAGCATTGCTGTAGCAGATGCTGTAGCCCTTGCATGATTTGACTGATCTCCACCAGATGTAAAAATTATATCGGCTTTTTCCTTTTTGGCTTCATATAAAAGATACTCAAGCTTTCTTATTTTATTTCCAAGAAAATCAGAGCCGGTAAAGTCATCCCTCTTAATTAAAAATTCCTTATCCCTGAATTTTATTTTTTCAAGAGGTGTTGGAATGTGAGCAAGGTTTAGCTTTTCCGGGATTTTCATTTTTCTTTTTCTTTCTTTTGAAGCCATTTATAATAAGTTCTTGCACGTTTCAGATCTTCTTGAGTATCCACACTAATGCTATCATATTCAGTTTCAACAACTTTAATCTTCATACCATTCTCTAACATCCTTAATTGCTCAAGCATTTCCGTTGTTTCCAAATCGGTTTGCTTAAGGGCAGTAAACTTTAGTAAAGCCTTTCTTTTAAACACATATAGCCCTAAATGCTTATAGTAATCAGTGATGTCCAAAGCGACGGAATCTGATATTGCGCTTCTAGCAAAAGGAATTGGTGCACGGGAAAAATACAGTGCATAATTATTATAATCGAAAACTACCTTAACAACATCAGGTGAGCGAAGCTCCTTTAGGGAGCTAATCTGCTTGATAAGAGTAGCAACTTCAATAGTTTTATCAAACAGAAGTGGTTCAATTGCCTGGTCTATCATTGCAGGTTGAATAAATGGTTCGTCACCCTGGATGTTTACAATTATTTCAGCTTCTTTATAAGTCTTTGCAACATAAGCGATTCTATCGGAGCCGCTGGCAATTTCTTTTGGAGTTTCAATAACATCAGCACCAAAACCTCTTGCAATCGAAGCTACTTTTGAATCGTCTACTGCAAGTATAAGTTTCTCAATCAGTTTTGATTTGGAAGCATTTTCATAGGTATGCTGTATCATTGGTTTGCCACCTATATTGGCAAGTGGTTTACCCATTAATCTTGTAGATGCAAAACGTGCTGGTATAACTCCAATAATCATAATTTAAGTGATATTGCTTAATTGTAACATTGATATATTGCTAAACTACTCCGTACTTATATCTAACAATTACTTGTGATTAAGTAAAATAATTTCTCTCACAAGATTCATCAAATCAATTTCTTCCTGCCTGGTTTTTATTCCTTCGGATTTTATCGGTTTATCAAAACGTACTTTAATAGTACCACTTCGAAGTTTATAAGTTC
>JBATIA010000595.1:0-3285 GCA_049667415.1 Ignavibacteriaceae bacterium | reverse complement strand
CATTTATTTTTGGTCCGGTTGCTTTGATATTTGCTCCACTAGTATTTTTGATAGGATGGGCAAGGATTCAATTAAAAGTGCACGACTTTGCACAAGTTTCTGCAGGAATACTTTTAGCATTTATTTCGACTTTTTTGCAGATTTTTCTTATTGTTAAATGGTTAAAGTAAAATAATATTGGGTTTTAAATGATGATCAAATACGAAACTAAAGATGGAATAGGAATTCTATCTCTCAATCGTCCAGAGAAGCGAAATGCTCTTCATCCTGAGTTAGTGAAACAAATGAAGGCAAAGCTTAAAGAACTTGAGAAAGATGGATCCATAGACGTGCTGATTATTACTGGTGAAGGAAAATCATTTTGTGCAGGTGCAGATCTCGAATATTTAAATCAACTAAAAGATTTTTCATCTTTGGAGAATGAGAAAGATTCGAGGGAATTAGCCGAGCTTTTTCTGCTGATATATAATTTTCCAAAACCTGTAATAGCTGCTGTGAACGGAGCAGCAATAGCTGGTGGCTGTGGACTAGCTTCTGTGTGCGATATTATTATTGCTGATGAGGTAAATGCCAAATTTGGTTATTCAGAGGTAAAAATTGGATTTATACCTGCCTTAGTTTCTACTTTTCTTATCAGAAAGGTAGGTGAGGGAATGGCAAAGCAATTGCTGATGTCTGGTGAAATTATTGAAGGCAAACGAGCATATGATATAGGATTTGTTAACTATATATATAGTAATGCTTTAGTAGGATCATTGGATATAGCATCTAAACTGAAAGGAAATTCATCACAGAGTATGAAACTAACTAAAGATATGATTGGGAAAGTATCAGGCTTATCAGTTGAAGATGCGGTTGAGTACTGTATCGGATTGAATACCATCAGTCGGACAACTGATGACTTCAAAAAAGGATTGAACAATTTTCTCACAAAAAAGTAGGAATTACTATGCCAGCCGATTTAAAAAAATACATCCGGAGCATACGGGATTTTCCTATCAAAGGAATTATGTTCAGGGATATCACAACTTTACTAAAGGATCCGATTGCCGTAAAAGAAACACTGAACCAGTTGATTTCTTTCACGAGTGGGCAAAGTATTGATAAAGTAGTGGGAGTTGAATCTAGAGGTTTTATATTCGGAGCGATGCTCGCCAACGAGTTAAAAGCAGGATTTATACCGGTTAGAAAACCTGGAAAACTACCTGCAGAAAAAGAGTCCCAGACCTATCAACTAGAATACGGACTTGACAAAATTGAAATCCATAAAGATGCCATAAATCAGGGAGATAAAGTATTAATTCATGATGATTTACTTGCAACAGGTGGTACTGCCGAAGCTACCTGCAGACTTGTTGAAAAACTTGGTGGTGAGGTTGTTCAAATTTCCTTCATTGTTGAGCTTTCTTTTTTGAATGGAAGAGAAAAACTTAGGAAATATAAAATCAACTCGCTGGTAACTTATGATGACGAAAATTAATTGGAACTGATTGTTTGAGAGAAGTAGCCTTTTTAAAGAAGAATGCTGAAAAATGGAAAGAGGTAGAATCTTTTCTTACTTCGAAAGAAAAAGTTAACCCTGATCAATTAGCAGACCGGTTCATAGAACTTACGGATGACCTATCCTATTCAAGAACTTTTTATCCCGGAAGTAAAACCACTCAGTATCTTAATTCTCTTACTGCTAAAATTCACCAATCAATCTATAAAAGTAAGAAGGAAAGAAAAGAAAGATTCGTTAGTTTCTGGAAATACGAAACCCCTCTTCTTTTCTACAAACACAGGATAGAGATTATTGTCTCCCTTGCTATATTTATTGTTGCATTGTTGATTGGGATTGTTTCTTCGGCTGGTGATTCCGGATTTGTAAGACTAATTATGGGTGATAGCTATGTAAATATGACCCTAGAAAATATCGACAAAGGAGATCCGATGGCTGTATATAAACAGATGAATGGCGTCGATATGTTTCTTGGTATCACATTTAATAATATCCGTGTTTCATTCTTTGCGTTTATGATGGGTCTTCTTTTATCATTCGGTACTGCCTGGATATTAATTTCAAACGGAATTATGCTTGGTGCTTTCCAGTACTTTTTTCACATCCACGGCTTATTAATAAAATCTGTTCTTGTAATTTGGATTCACGGCACGCTCGAAATTTCATCGATAATTATTGCTGGCGCTGCCGGGATCACTTTAGGTAACAGCATTCTTTTTCCGGGAACGTATTCACGAAGGCAATCTTTTATGATTGGCGCTAAAGATGGTTTGAAAATGATCGTGAGCCTCATCCCGATTTTCATTACTGCCGGTTTTCTTGAATCGTTTGTAACAAGACATACTGGAATGCCAATATTCCTGAGCTTAACAATAATATTCGGATCACTGGCATTTGTCATATGGTATTTTTTTATTTATCCGATAAAAATATTTAATAAACCTGGGGCAGAGAATGAACCAGAACAAAATTGAATTTAGAAAGGTGAGAGACTTCGGCGCATTGCTTAATGCAACATTCGAATTCATCAAACAGAATTTTAAGATTTTATTTAAATCGAACTTGTTAATAAGCTCACCATTTATATTACTTGCTGGTGTATTTATGGGGTTATACCAATCGTCTTTGTTTAATTTCAATGCTAATCCGGATTTTGAGCAGATTGGTATTCCGTTTTTATTCTCAATGCTTTTTATGATGCTCTCCTATTTAGTAATAACCATCGTTACATATTCTTACCTAATGCTTTATAAAGAAACTGGACCCGGAAGCTTTGATATTGAAGATATATGGCGAAAGTCCAAAGGAAACCTCTGGATGATTTTATTTACTGGTATAGGTTATTCAATTATTGTTGGATTCGGATTTGTTTTATTAATAGTACCCGGCATATATCTGTCTATCGCTCTCTCAATAATATTTATAGTTCGTCTTGAAGAAGGACTAGGATTTTTCGATGCCGTGAGCCGATGTATAAAAATTATTTCAGGTAACTGGTGGTTTACATTCGGTTTGATTTTAGTGGTTGGATTTATTCAAGGATTCTTAGGTTTTATTCTTTATATGCCCAATTATATTGTAACATTCTTTCTTGCTTTTGCAGGAATAGAATCTAGAACTGGTAGTATGGGCAGAGTATTGTATGTAATTTCATCAATTATTGCTTCACTTGGAACTCTCCTTTATGTAATTAGCACACTAGCAATTGCTTTTCAATACTACAATCTCGTTGAACGCAGAGAAGCACCAGGTCTTATGCTGCAAATCGAAGATATTAAATAAAG
>JBATIA010000594.1:0-2751 GCA_049667415.1 Ignavibacteriaceae bacterium | reverse complement strand
TGATCAGTTATTTCTATTCTTTCTTTCTTGTGAATTTCAGTTTTTAACTGATACCATTTTACTTCGTTAAGTGCTGAAGGTTTAAGGTATTCTCGTAAATACTTTGTATCAATTTTTTTCATTCCTTGTTTTTTAAGTCTCTCTTCTTCGCTCTTTACCATTTCATCCAAAATGCTATCAACCATAAGTGATGGAGGAGTAAAATCGTTCTTTGTAATAATTAAACCAATAAGTCTGTTCCTGGTAAATTCCTCAGCCTTCTGGTCATAATAGCCCTGAATATTCTTTTCAATTTCACTTCTTAATTCTGTTTCGGTTGATAGCTTATCTTTTGTTGCTTTTTTGATAAGTTCTTCATTCATTTCAGGTAAAGTTAATTTTTTTATCCCGAGTATTAGAACTTCATAATCAAAATGCTCAACAACTTTTTCCTCTTGTCCATCTTTATTTTGAACCATTCTTTCATC
The DNA here is from genome assembly GCA_049667415.1 of Ignavibacteriaceae bacterium. Classification (GTDB taxonomy): domain Bacteria; phylum Bacteroidota; class Ignavibacteria; order Ignavibacteriales; family Ignavibacteriaceae; genus IGN2. Next base: position 2,284 of record JBATIA010000594.1, on the reverse strand, counting down.
GTGGAAATGAAATTTGAATTTTTCACCAACCTTTTTCCCCCGGGCATTTACTTTTATATCCGGATGAACGTTTTCATTTGAAAAATCGATTTGAATTTTTTCAGGTTTACTATCTGCTATAGGCTGCCCACTCTCATCCGTTCGTGTTAATTCCACATCTAAAAGATAGTTGTCATCTTCACCGACTAAGGCAGTATCTTCCTGAATACTATTTGAACGTAGGAGATGTTGAATTTCTTTTTCAACTTCTTCTGGTTTCACATTTATTTCAGGAACTTCAATCAGCTGACCGGTATAATCCTTAACTTCAATTTCAGGAATGACTTCATATTTTACTTTAAACTTGAAATCCTTTTCAATGTTGAAATCAAGATCGGTCATAACCGGCTGACCTATTGGGTTGAAACTATTTTCTTTAGCAAGTTGCCAGAATCTGGCGTTAGCCACTTTTTCTGAAGCCTCTATTTCAAGTGCGTTTCCATATCTTTGCTTTAAAATAGTCTTTGGCACCTTTCCTTTTCTAAAGCCAGGTAACTGAATTTGCTGGGCTTGTTTTTTCACTTCTTTATCTATTTCATTTCTTATCTCGTCGTAGTTGAGAGTAATTTCAACTTCCTTCTCTGATTGAGATATATCATTTACTACAAACTCCAAATTGACCTCGTTATTCGTGATTATGTAAGTTGGTGCGAGAACGGGGACTCGAACCCCGACACCTTTCGGTACTAGATCCTAAGTCTAGCGCGTCTGCCAAATTCCGCCATTCTCGCAATAATTATTAATTTTTGAGCATAAGTTTTGGGAAAATTGGCTACTAATATACTGCCTGCTTTCCTGTATATCAATTCTATCTAATAGTTAAAATATTACCACCGAAACGATTTTAGACAATTAATAATCTCTTGCTAAATTGCTTTTGGTAACAAATTAGTTTTTGTAAAAATTGATTTATGCAGATTCATTTTAAAACTTATTCAATTAAAGGCAACGATAGACTGACCAATTCAGATTACGTTCATACAAAATCATTACCAGGAGGTTGGATAGGCATAGTATGTGATGGTGTTGGAGAAAGTACAGGTGGAGATAACACTGGTAAGTTATGCGCTTTTAAAATTATGGATTTGGTTCAAAAAAGTAGTGAACCGGATTCTTTGAAGAAAATGAAATCAGCAATTGAGGAAACAAACCGATATCTATATTCTCTTAGGCAGAGTAACTCAAATAATGGTCAGACTGCAACAACACTGGTAGTTCTGTATTTATTAAATCATACTGCTTGTTGGGGGCATGTGGGTGATAGCAGAATATATAAATTAAAAAATGGCAGATTAAATCAATTGACTAAAGATCATTCAGTTATTCAAGAGCTTGTTGATGGCGGGTATGTAACTTTAAAGGAAGCAGCACTTCATTCAGGAACAAATGTTATTGGTAGGGCTATGGGTGAAAAACCAAATGTGACAGCAGATGTTAGCAAAATGAATCTTCAACCAATCGATAAAAACAGGTTTTTCCTCTGCACTGATGGAGTAACAAGCATCCTCACTGATGTGGAAATAGAAAATTGTTTGCGAAAGGATACTATTGAGGGATGCTTAAGTGGATTCATCTCTCTAATCAACAGATATGATGTTGCCGATGATGCTTCATTTATCATTGTTGATGGATCTTAAATAATCTAAAACTTTCCTCAAAAAAGTGTCATTCCTGGTAATTATTATTAATTTTGACTTCAAAATCAATTAATATTTTTATGGACAAATTTATTATAGCCGGAGGTGAGAAGCTTTCCGGTGAAGTAAAAGTAAGTGGAGCAAAGAACGCATCTCTTGCGCTTATACCTGCATCGATCTTAGCATCAGGAGTTTCCATTCTTAAAAACACACCAATTCTTAATGATGTTTACACTATGATAAAGCTGCTAAAACATCTTGGAGCGGACATTAATTTTGAGAATGAAAGATTAGAGATTAATACTTCAAATATAAATGAGTTCACGGCTCCATATGAACATGTCAAAAAGATGCGTGCTTCAGTATACGTGTTAGGTCCTTTGTTAGCTAGATTTGGAAAGGCGAAGGTATCTTTACCAGGTGGTTGTGCCTGGGGTCCTCGTCCTGTTAACCTGCATCTTGAAGCGATGAAAAAGCTAGGTGCAGTTATTGACTTAAAAGACGGTTACATAATTGCAGAAGCTAAGCAGTTAACAGGAGCAAAAATTAATTTTGACGTCTCTTCAGTTGGTGCAACAGGTAACACAATGATGGCTGCGGTTCTGGCA
>JBATIA010000593.1:0-4542 GCA_049667415.1 Ignavibacteriaceae bacterium | reverse complement strand
CAAATACGAACACGAGTAAAAAGACTGAGATTAAAACACAGGTTAAAATGGCAATTGAAAAGGGATATACCGGAGATATTTGTCCTGAATGCCAGAGTATGACGATGGTGAGAAACGGAACCTGCCTGAAATGTATGACCTGCGGCTCTACTTCGGGGTGCAGTTAAATACTATAAATGTTTAAAACGTAAAAGCAGTTCTCAAAAGAAACGGCTTTTTTTTCGAACCATAACGGTGTTGCGGCTAAGGCGCAGCCCAAAACAACAATGCCGATATTATTAAACAAACTTTATAATTAAAGATAACTTTCATGGCAAAACTACGTTGAACAAATAACTAATCACGGAACAACAAACATTAAAAACCAAAAATTGCCGAGAGCGAAATTGCTGTCGCCTTGAGCCGTTGGTTAGGCATTTACCTTACCAATAACGAAAACTCTTCAAGTTTGAAATGTATATTTAGCCAATTATTCTATTATCAAATATTCCTTTATCAAACATATTAACTTAATCTTTTGGCAATTAAAGAATTAAGCAGCTTTAGATCATAGTGTCATTAAATTTCTCAATTTAAATTGATTTCCCAAAAAGGAAATCCCCTATTCTTTACTTCACTAAAATATTTTGAAAGAATTTCTATAACCCATTCTTTATGCTCAATTTCCGTAAACAATGTGATTACCCTTTTATCTTTGGTTATAAGATTTATACAAATGTTTTTTTTAGATGGATAGAAGAAAAAAAGAAACCCCAAAAAAACAATTGTAATACCAATGCCCAGAAACAATGTAAGAGATAAAATAGAACCAATATCGGTATATCCTGGCTCAGGATGAAGAAGCATTACTAACAATACTAGAATACCAATCGCAGCACCAGCTATTGAGGCTATTTTAAAATCTGTTCTTACTGTTGTTCCGTAAGTTACCTCAAATATTCTTACTTCATTTATTTCTTTTATAGGGAATTTTAAAAGTTCTATTTCTTTAACGCCATCTGCTCTTTCGGCGAATACATTCAGAGTAAAGTCATTATGATCAAAATATACAGCAGCTTCCCAATAAACACCCTTAAAGGTATTGTCTGTTGAAACACCATCAATAGAAACATCATACTCTGATATCAGACTATCGGTAATTTTACAAGAAAAATAATTTTTATTTTCAAACGCAGCATACATTCTGTTTGGAAAATTTAATCTTTTTTAGCGAAAATGATATTGATGTAAAATATTTAAAGTACTGAATAATAAATGCCTAACTATTACTTATACTGCACTAGCTGTAAATTAATTTGTTTTATCCGTCAACCCATTCTTATCAATCCGTCTTGCGCCCATATATGTTCTCGAGTAATAATCATAATCCAGTAAAGAAATTGTTACCCCCTTTGCAGAGCTTGCATGAGCAAACCGATTTTCCCCGATATAAACCCCAACGTGTCCGGGTTTTACCCTCTTCCGGGTGTTAAAAAAAACCAGGTCGCCAAACTGCAAATCATCTTTATCGGGTATTTCCTCCCCCTGCGTAAATTGAAGACGGGCAGACCTTTGGAGATCAATTTTAAAAACATCTTTGTAAAGCATTTGTGTAAATGCTGAGCAATCTATTCCATTCTTAGTTGTGCCTCCATATTTATATGGAGTGCCAAGATATTTAATTATTTCCATCAACATCTGCTCTCTGATAGTCGTATAATCAAAACCGGGGAGATCATAGCGTTCTATTTTTGTATCAGTATCAAACACTTTTGAAAAATCTACGTCCGGTTCTTCACTTGGCAGGTCGCTGGGGTCCTTTAAATCGAGGTTCAGATCAACAATCATTGAATCATCTGCAGACGTAAACCTTACTGTGTTTCTTTTAGATTCTTCCTCCTTTGTCTCCTTACCATACCTTACAGTATTACTCGACGAACACGCTGAAACTAAAATTAGTATGATGATGGGAAAAAAGCTGAGAATTAAATGTGGTAGACGTTTTTTCAATTCTAACCTAAATATTTTTTCAGGTCTTTACTTCTTGTTGTGTTTCTTAATCTGCGTATAGCTTTTTCTTTTATTTGGCGAATCCGTTCGCGGGTCAAATTAAATCTGTCTCCAATTTCTTCAAGAGTCATTGGTTGATCATCACCCAAACCAAAATAAAGTTTAATAATCTCTGCTTCCTGTTCGCTAAGCTTTGATAATACTCTTTGAATTTCGTCATTAAGTGACTCCGACATTAGCGATGTATCAGGTGCTGGCTCTTCCTCATTCTTGAGAACATCCAAAAGCCTGTTTTCTCCATCCTCTGCAAAAGGTGCGTCGAAAGAAAGATGTTTACTGGATACTTGTAAAGTTTCCGATATGTCATGGACATCCATTTCGAGTTCTTTGGCAAGTTCCTCAGTGCTTGGTTCTCTTTCATACTCCTGCTCAAGGTTACTGTATGCTTTGCCAATTCTGTTTAATACACCAACCCGGTTCAAGGGTAGACGTACAATTCGGGATTGCTCGGCGAGGGCTTGTAGAATTGATTGCCGAATCCACCAGACTGCGTAGGAAATAAACTTAAAACCCCTGGTCTCATCGAAACGTCTGGCAGCTTTAATCAGTCCCAGGTTTCCCTCATTAATTAAATCCCCAAGAGAAAGTCCCTGGTTTTGGTACTGCTTTGCGACACTAACAACAAACCGCAAATTAGCCCTGGTAAGTTTCTCAAAAGCAGCCGTATCACCCTGCCTGATTTTTATAGCTAACTCAATTTCGTCTTTGGCAGTAAGCAGGGAAACCTTTCCTATTTCCTGAAGATATTTATCAAGAGATTGCGCTTCCCGGTTGGTGAACTGCTTTATTATTTTCACGGTTTATTTTTATTAGACTTTTCAGTGTTAATTGTATCCACAATACCAACAATAGATGCATCCACCGGTGCCATATCAACTGGTAATGGAATTACCGCTTCAGAAGCAGTAATGTAGTATACAATTTCTCCAGGACCAGAACCAACCGTATCAACAGCAACTATTGGATCACCTGTTTTTTCTAATTCAGAATTCAGAGGCTGGACAATCATCAGCTTAAAACTTTTTAAAGCTTCATATTTTCTAGTCGCCCAGATATTCCCTATTACTTTTCCTAAAAACAATTCAAATCCAATAAATAATGAATGAGAAATTCAATTTTCAAAAAATCATTTTATTAAAATTAAAGTCAATTATCTCCTGCTAATAAAATTTTAATTTTGCTTTAAAATTACAAGCCCTATTTTTTGTCTAACTTTTACTTAGCAGCTACATCCAGTTTATCGACAATTCCCATAATTACCGCATCGATTGGTTTATCTTTAGTAAAAGTTGTCATCCTTGATGAACTCCCGGTAGCTACTAACACCACTTCACCTTCGCCTGCGCCTACACTATCGACAGCTACTACAAAGCGTTCCTTCTCTTTCATTTGCAAATCAAGTTCACGGACGATTAAAAACTTGGCGCCAACCAACTGTTCGTCTTTTTTGGTTGACCATACTGTTCCTATAACTCTTCCAAGAAACATTTATTCTCTCAATTCTTGTGGATGAATAATCTTTAAATTAGTTTTTTTATATCTTTCTTTATCAAATGTAACGATTGGAATTTTATTAATCGAGGAGACAACCGAAAATAATGCATCCCTAACACTTTCAGTTTTATCAGAATATTCCGGAATACTTAATGCATATCTGGAATTTAAGCCCAGTACTTTAAGTGAATCTAATACATTACGGACAAGTTTTGTTTCAGTTTCATCTTTGCAGGAAGCCAATAATTCAGCGGCATTTAATACTGTTGTATAGCAAATTCCTTTTTGCATCAGATTAATAAGATAGCAATCAATTTTCTCAGAAGAAGTTAGATAATCAGCTAAAATATCACTTTCAAGCAAAAATTTACTCATTAAGTAACCGTAGTTTAAAGTTACTTTCTTTTAATTTTCCAACTGCCATCATTAAATTGATCACTACCCAATCAGGAAGATCCTGAACCTTCTTTATTTTTTTGAAGACTTCGATATCTAAATCAGATTTATTTAATTCTTGTTCAGTTGATGTTTTGATTTCAATTGTTACCCGGTCATATCCTTTATTCTTTAGCTCATGAAGTGTTTGGTCAACAAGTTTTACTGAGTTATCATCACCCAAATCAATTTGCAAAGACTTTATTTCGATCAAATCCTTGTCAGTCATTTAAGAAACTCGTCCCATTTAGATAATTATTAACATTAAAAAATTCGGCTGCAGTTTTTGCAACATCGGAAAAAGTTTTACGTACACCAAGATTTTTACCTGCAACATTCTTTCTGTAGTAAAGCAAAGGTACATATTCCCTGCTGTGATCAGTGCTTGGAGTTGTGGGATCGTTGCCGTGATCCGCCGTTATTACAAGTCTGTCGCTGTCATTCAGATTATTTAGAAAGCCTGGCAGAAAATCATCGAACTCCTTTAGTTTCTCTGCAAAACCAGCGGGATCGTTACGATGCCCGAAATAGACATCGAAATCTACAAGGTTAATAAAAATAAAG
>JBATIA010000592.1:0-25234 GCA_049667415.1 Ignavibacteriaceae bacterium | reverse complement strand
CTCTTCTGGATTGCTCATCTATGCGGAATAAATTTTTCTGATTTTCGGGGCTGATACCAATTCCGGTATCTGTTACGGAAACCTCCGCATTATCACCGTTAATAATCCCCTTAATAATTATTTGACCACCAGGGTGTGTGAACTTAATACTATTTGATACAAAATTCCTTATGATAGTATCTATCATATACTTATCAGCATATACAAGAATTTCCTGTTCCATGTTGTTAATCAGTTTCAGCTGTTTAAAGTTAGCACCTTCTTCGTATAAGCTCATTACCTCATTACCTAATTCTGAAAGATTGATTACACTTTTATTAACTGTGAGTTGCCCGGACTGAATCATAGACCACTCAAGCAAATTAAGTATTAAATTATAAACCTGTTTAGAAGAATTATACACGTTTGAAATTGAACTTTTAATTTCAAGTGGAGTCATTTCATCGTAGGAATGAGATATGTACTCTGTTAATCCCAGCAGAGAATTAAACGGACTTCTCAGATCGTGAGATATAATAGAGAAAAATTTGTCTTTCGCAGCATTTAGTAATTTTAACTCCTCAGTATATTTAACTAACTGTTCTTCAAATTTTTTCCTCTTGGTTATATTCTGAACCTGTGCAATGAAAAATAAAGGCTTTTCATCAGCATCTCTGATTAGTGAGATTGTAGTAAGGGCCCAAATGACTTCTCCTTTTTTATGAAGGTATCTTTTTTCAACAAACTTGTTTTCCACTGTATCATGAGTTAGAAGCTCTTTAACAATTTCAAGAGATTTATCAATATCTCCGGGGTGTGTTATATTCCTAAAATTGTTTCCAATTATTTCTTTTTCCTTATAACCCAGCATCTCACAGAATGTGTTATTAACTTTACTGAATTGTCCGTCCGGTCCAAGAATTGCCATACCAATGCCGGAGCTTTCGAAAATTTTTCTGAATTTCTCCTCACTCTTCTTTAGGGCTTGCTCATAATTCTTCTGTTCGGTGATGTCAGTTGCTGAACCAATTATTCTTTTAGGTTTACCGTTTTCCGCAGGAACTAAAACACCACGGAGCAATAGCCAGCCAATTGATCCATCCTTTTTGTATAAACGATGCTCAATTTTAAAGCTTTCTGTTTTGCCTTCAAGGCATTGTTGAATTGTATTTTCTACAAATTCTCTGTCCTCTTCATGAATATATCTAAATTTATCAGAGTTTATATCCGCAAGATCTTTTTCAGTATAATTAAATAGTGCAGGCATATCGGAATCGAGAATCAATTTGTTCTCATCTGCCCAAAGTTCCCATACTCTTGTTTTCGCAGCCTCGGTTGCGATTTGGAAGCGATGTCTGGTATCGATAAGCTGCTTGTAAATTTTATTTTTATAAATAGCTATATCTACAGCCCTGTTAAGTTCTTTTAAGTCAATCGGTTTAATAAGATAACCGAATGGTTCAGCAGTTTTTGCGCGCTGAAATGATTTATCATCTGCTAATGATGTAAGGAAGATAACCGGTATTTGATAATTTTTTCGGATATGATCGGCAGTTTCAATTCCATCCATTGAACCAATAAGCTTAATATCCATAAGCACAATGTCCGGATAAAACTTATTAACTTTTTCAATGGCTTCCTCTCCGGTTTGAACAGTAGCCACAACATTATATCCAGCACCTGAAAGCTGTTTCTCAGCATACTTTGCCACGATTTGTTCGTCCTCAACTAAGAGTATATTAATGTCAGGCATATTTTTAAGGTCTACTATCTATCGACATGATTTTAATGAATGATTGGAAATATAGATTGTACCGTTTCTACTTTTTTGATCATCATATCCTTAAATTCAAAGCTTATTACTAATTTTAACTGAAACTTAATATTTTGAAAGTTCAAATTAAACCCGTTTATACTTTTTCCTTGTTCAAACTTTTTTTCTGTAAACCACTTAATCCTTGCAATCCTCCGGTATGTATAGCAACAACCCTGGTTTCCGGCTTGAAAAATCTATTTTCAACAAGTTGATAAATGCCAAATAACATTTTTCCTGTGTAGATCGGTTCAATTGGTATTCTGGTCCGGGTGCTAAATCTTTTAATAAATTCTAGCAGCTTTTTGTTGAACTTAGCATAACCGCCAAAATGATAATCAAGGTTGATTTCCCAATTCTTTGGAGAAGGCTCACTAAATGACGTCAATAATGAATCTACATTCTCTTTCAGAAATGTTGCTCCTTTTAGCACAGCAAAGCCGAGTGCAATTTTTTCTCCATTCAAACCAGCAATTAATCCTGCCAGAGTTCCGCCCGTTCCACAAGGACAACAAACATATTCAAAATCTTTACCGATCTTACCAATTATTTCACTGCAACCTTTAACAGCAAATTCATTTGTACCTCCCTCGGGCAGAAGGTAAAATTCTCCAAATTTTTTTATGAGAGCATTAAGAATTTCCGGTGAGTTCTTTTTTCGATAAGAGGCTCTGTCTAAATAATAAATCTTCATCCCGTTTTGTTTTGCGAAAGAAAGAGTTGGATTTAGAGGATTATACTCTTCTCCTCTAATTATTCCTATTGTATTTAAATTATAAATCTTTCCTGCAGTAGCAACCGCGTAAATGTGGTTTGAGTAGGCTCCACCGAAAGTTAAAAGTGTATCTTTACCTTTTTCTTTTGCTTCCTGAATGTTGTATTTGAGCTTATACCATTTATTACCGGACATATGTGGATGATTCAGGTCTTCTCTTTTAATGAACAATGAAATTTTTCTCTCTTTTAGAACTGGATCATTAACTTCCTCAAGAGGAGTATTCTCATTTATTTCCATTTTTTCTACCGGCATTAAATGCAATTGCTTTTTAACTGCTAAATTTATTTAATTATTTTTGTTATCCGAATAATCCATCAAGAATAATAAAGGTATTATGAACAAAGAAGATAGACAAGAACTTGAAAAAGAACTGAATAACGAAGAAAATCTTTCTCTTCCAATTGAGACGATAATTGATCAAATAGAAATTTTTAAAAAGGGGATTCCATACCTAAAACTTGTTAAACCTTGCTTAATTGGTGACGGCATAAAAGTCATCCCTGAAGATGAACAAAAAAAATATATTAGCTTATTTTTACGTGCACTTGATGAAGGCAGAGCCATAAAGTTTGTTCCTGCATCCGGTGCAGCTACTAGGATGTTCAAAAAGCAGCTATCAGTAATAATTAATAACTCAAAAGCTAATTTTCAAAATCTTATAGAAAATGCCCGGAAGGGTAATGAGGATAGTATTGCAGCAATTGAGTTTATTGAGAATATCAACCTGTTTGCATTCTATGGTGAGTTAAAAGAATTGGCTGCTAAACAAGGAAAAGAATTAAATCATCTTATCGGGAGGGGAGAGGTTTCTACGATCATCCGGATGGTTGCTACTGAAGAAGGTTTAAATTATTCAAACTTACCAAAGGGTTGCATCCTTTTTCATTCATATCCGGAAGGTTCAAGAACAGCCTTTGAAGAACACCTTATTGAAGCGATGGACTATTCCTCAGACGGGACTAAAATTGTAAAGGTCCATTTTACTATCTCACCGGAGCATGAACAAGATGTTAAAAAACTATTCCATTCGTTGATTGATAAATATTCAGTTGAAGGTTGGAAGTTTGATATCGGGTTTTCATTTCAAAGTCCATCAACAGACACTATCTCCGTTACATCTGAAAACGAGCCGTTCAGAGATGAGGATGGAAAAATTGTTTTCAGACCCGGCGGGCATGGTGCATTGCTTAAAAATCTGAATGACCTGCAAGCAGATATAATTTTGATAAAGAATATAGACAACATTGTTCCCGATCACTTGAAAGCTGAAACATATAAGTTCAAAAAAATTCTAGGCGGATATCTTATAGCTCTTCAGGAAAAAGTTTTTGGTCTTTTGCGCAATTGGGATGATACAGGTTCGGATGAAAGTTCTATTATTGAAATTGTAAAATTTGTTGATAAAGAATTAGGTATAAATTTAACACAGTACTTGAATTCTAAAAATTTATCTGAAAAGAAAAAATATTTGTTTGATTTCCTAAATCGACCTATTCGTGTTTGTGGTATGGTAAAAAAGGAGGGTCATCCGGGAGGAGGACCATTCTGGGTAATTGATAAAGATAGAAACATTTCAAAACAGGTTGTGGAAACAGCTCAGGTTGATCTTTCTGATAAAAATCAATTAAAAATTCTTGATGAAGCCACTCATTTTAGTCCGGTAGATTTTGTTTGCGCTGTTAAAGATTATACGGGTCATAATTTCAACCTTCGAGAATTTTCTAATCCGGAGACAGGGTTAATTACAGTAAAATCTAAGAATGGCAAAGAATTAAAAGCACTCGAACTTCCGGGTTTGTGGAATGGTGGAATGTATTATTGGTTAACAGTCTTTGTTGAGGTTCCAAAAATTACTTTTAATCCTGTAAAAGAAATAAACGATTTGTTAAAGCCAGAACATCAACCGTTAAAATTGTAATGGCGAATTAGGAGATCACCTCATTCTGTTTACCAGAGATGAGGTGATTATGTGTAGAGAGCGTTATTTAACTTGCTAAACTTTTTGGCGGATTGTGAACAATTTTTCTAATCGTATCAAATTGCAGATAAGGATATTCCTCTCTTAAACTATCGATTGCATCCCCGGTTCTCAACTTTTGCGCACGTAAAGATTTGAATTTCTTCCGGATGATATAATCTCTTACAGCCCGGTCGTTGATTAATCCCCGGGTTTGCAACAGCTCAAATATTTCATCACTAATCAGATCCGCTATAGGATTGCTTAGTTCTTTTTTGAATGATGTTGTATCCATTTGAGCACCCTTTTTATTTGTTGAATCCTTCAATTTCATTTTCCAGTGAAAATTTAACCGCAGAATATGAGTGTTCTATATTCCTGTGTTAAAACTAGCAAATTTGGGGAGGTACGCAATTACACAGATATGTAATTATTTCTTCTCCTTGCTTAAAGAATCAGGTATCATCACATATCTATGTAGGTAGCTAAAAAAATCAGATTATTTTTTTACGGATGGCTTTTGCTACAGCTTCAGACTGGGTGTGGACGTGGAGTTTTTTATAAATGCTTTTTATGTGATGGCGGACTGTATCTACACTTATAAAAAGTTGATCGGCTATTTGTTGATAGTTGTTACCCCCGGCAAGAAGAGTTATAACTTCCTTTTCCCGTGAGCTTAATTTGAAATCAGGTCTTTCATCTTTTATATCTTTTGATTCTTTGAAAGCTGTTATTACCTGCCTGGCAATCTGGCTGCTCATCGGTGACCCGCCTTCGTAAACTTCTTTTAATGCTTCCAGCAGCTTGGAAGGGGGCGTCTTTTTTACAAGATACCCGCAGGCACCGGCACAAAGAGCATCGAAGACTTTTTCGCTGTCTTCATATATTGTCAGCATAAGTATGTCTATTTCAGGTTTCACTTTTTTTGCCAATTTTACTCCTTCAATTCCATTCATGCCGGGAAGAGCAATGTCCATTAAAACAACATTCACATCAAGCGTTTCAAGTTTTGCCAAAAAGCTTTCACAATCCCTGAAGGCTCCGACACTTTTATAGCCTGTTGTTCCATTAATAAGGGCAGCTAACCCTTCCCTTATTGTATCGTTATCTTCTACCAGTGCAACATTAATCATGTTTTTTTATTTGAAATTAATCAAAAAAAGTTTTTATCCTGTTCAGTTTCCCAATCTTGCCCGAAAATTTAATTGTTGTTCCTTTTTCGACTTCAGATTCTAATTTTATATTTCCCTTCAATTTTTTTGCCCTGTCCCTCATATTCCTGATGCCGTTTCCATAATGAATTTGCTCTGAGTCAAAGCCAACACCATCATCCTTAAGAACGATTTCGATTAGGTCGTTTTTGAAAAATGCTTCGAGAATTATTTTTTTACAAATGCTATGTTTTATAGCATTATTTATTGCTTCTCTGAACATTAGCAGGAGATTTTGTTTGTACTCCATAGGCAATTTAATATCATCACTTTTTTCAACGTTTTTTACCTGGAATGATATTCCAATTGAGCTGAAGAACTCATTATAAGAGTCTTTAAGTTTTACAATGAGATCGTGTAATGAATCTCTCTGTGGATTAACAACCCAAACAATATCACTCATAGAATCGACCAAATTCCGTGCAGTATCGCTTATTTTGTGCAAATCTATTTTTAATACTGAATTTGTATTATCTCCATTCCTTTCTGCCAGTTCACTTAAAATTGAAATTTCGGTTAACCCGGAACCGATATTGTCGTGTAGGTCTGATGCTATTTTTAGTTTCAATTTTTCAATTTCAAGCTGGTTCTTTATCCTAATTGTACTTAGGTAGTAAATAAAAAATGCGATTATTATTATTGCCAGGGTTGCAAACCACCACGTTTGCCAGAATGGAGGATTAATAATTATCCTAATGGCTGTCGCTTTTTCGTTCCAAATACCATCAGAGTTAGTTCCCTTTACAAGAAAAGTAAATTCGCCAGCAGGTAGATTTGTATATGTAGCAGACCTTTTAGGGCCTTCTGTATTCGTCCAAAATTTCTGAAATCCCTGTAGTATATAAGAATATTTATTTCTATTCGGAAAGGAAAAATCAAGAGATGCGAATTCAAGTGAAATATAGTTCTGATCGTGTGACAAAATTAATTCATCTGGGTTCCCTTTGACCTTTTCATCTAAAATTTTTATGCTGCTAATTACAACCGGTGGTATATATGAATTAATAACTATGCTATCGGGATTAAAATAGTTAAAACCATTAATGCCCCCAAAATACATTATACCTTTGGAATCTTTAAAATATGCACCACCGCTAAATTCGAGACTTTGAGCACCATCCTCAATTCCAAACTGAGTAAATTTTTCTGTGGCTGAATTAAATAGAAAAATTCCATCGTCGGTACTAAGCCATAAATTACTGCTATTGTCTTCAAGAATGCCGTAAACTACCGTGCTGGTTAATCCCTGTGCAATGGAATAAGTTTTAAACGATTTAGACTCATGATCAAATTTATTCAATCCGCTACCGCTTGTACCAATCCATATTTCTTTTTTAGACGATTCGATTATACAAAGAACTTTATTGCTCGATATAGACTTCAAATCATTAGGGTTATGAATATAAGATTCGAACTTAAATGTCTTTTCATTCAATTTGTTCAAACCGCCGCCATAAGTACCTACCCAAAAATTTCCTTTGCTATCTTTTAAGATAGAATATACCCTATCATCTGATATTGAGCTTGGATCGGAGGGATTATGTTTTAAAACCTTAAAATCAGGCTTACCGGAGGAGTTCTTCGAAAAGGAAAGCTTATTTAGTCCTCCACCAAAAGTTGCAACCCAAATAGCATTTTCAGATTCAACATAAATATCCAGAACCTGATTTGCTGAAAGAGAATTGATATTGCTGGATTCATTTTTAAATACGTCTATTTTTTCAGAATTGTGGTTTATCCTGTTCAATCCTCCACTGTAAGTTCCAATCCAGATATTCCCAAATTTATCTTGAGCAAATGATCTGACATGGTTGTCACTTAAGCTATTAGTTTGGGGTAAGTTCTTTAAGATTTTTGTTTGTTTTGATTTAAAGTCTAGAATGTTGATGCCACCTCTGTAAGTGCCAACCCATAGATTATCTTCTCTATCCTTCATTAGTGACCAAACAACATCGTCGTTTAATTTCAAGTTCCCCATAGATTGTCTGTTTATGATTTCAAAGTTTGATATATTTTGCTGAATTTTTGTCACACCTTCACCAAGATGGGAACCTGCCCATAATATACCTGAGCGATCAATAAAGAGTGAAAGTAGCTCAACATCGGGAAATTGGGAATTATGTGAAGAATTTCTTGAATAATTAACAAACGTTTCAGAAGCTATTTCAAACCTGTCAAGTCCTCCACCAAACGTTCCGATCCAGAGGTTTCCATCAAAATCCTGTTCAATTGCCATTACTGTGTTATTCGAAAGACTATTGCTGTTACTCTGCTTGTTTACATAAGTAAGAAACTCTGCTTTGTCAGGAGGATAATATTTATTTATTACATCCAGTTTATTAAGACCACCGTAAAAAGTGCCAATCCATAAATTTCCGATTTTATCTTCGAATAAAGTAATAACCTTGTTGTCGCTTAAAGAATTTTCAATATTATCTTGCGCTTTGTAGCGCAAGAATTTAGGATTTAAATTATTCGACACAGAATAATCCTTGACAAGCTTATCAATTCCTCCCCCAAAGGTTGCAATCCAGATATTTCCATCTTTATCCGCAAGAATATCAAGTACCCTGTTTGAGCTGAGGCTATTCGGGTCGTCGGGATTATTATAAATATGAGTTCCTGTTCGATTCTTTCTATCATATTTAATTATGCCATTTCCCCAGGTTCCAATCCATAAATAACCAGCTGTATCTTCGGCAATAGTAGATATTGTATTTATCTGGTCTCTTGAAAAGGCAAGCGGGTAATCATAAAAATTATTTTCGGGAGTTCTAATAGTTGAAAAGAAATCATTTATAAAAAATCTTTTGAAAATTTCTGTTTTATTATCGAACCGATTAAGATAACCGTTAATCGTGCCTACCCAGATAAAACCATCACTGTCTTGAAAAATGGCAGAAATAAAATTATCCGAGATTGTAGTGGAATCGGTAGGATCATTTTCAAATATCCTGAATTCATAGCCGTCGTACCTATTAAGCCCGTCTACTGTTCCTAACCAGAGATATCCATCTTTATCTTGTATCATAGTAAATATTGTACTCTGTGATAGCCCATCTGCATCGGTGAGTTGCTTGAATATGTATTCTTCAGTTTGGGAGTGTAATGAAGCTAGACAAAAAATAAACGCTAGTGTAATCTTTTTTGTTATCATAATGTTTGAAACAGGAATCATTCGTAATTCGGTTATGCGAAATATAGTAAATTGGGTTGTCTTTTTAATTATAATTAAAGGTCTATAAACAGATAAATTTTACTAACGCTTTTTATTATTTTGTTTCTGCATTAAATTCACTAACAGATGATCGTATATTTTAATAGTTACTAATTACTTGCACGTGAAAAAGACCCTTAACATAGATACCATTAAGCGTATTTACACTTTAACATCGCACAAAATTTATTCATTACCAATTGTGATACTGATGCCTCACAGCCGGTGTAATTGCCGGTGTGTTATGTGTGATATCTGGAAAGGAAATAATAACGTTCAGCAACTAGATGAGTCTAATGTGGAAAAATTATTAGACTCATTAAAAAAACTTAATACAAAATGGGTGGTGATGTCAGGTGGAGAAGCACTGATGCACCCTAACTTTTTTAGGCTTTGTGACATCATAAAAACTCAAAAAATAAGTATTAGCATTTTGTCAACTGGTCTGTTGTTAAATAAATATGCAAATGAAATTATTACTAAGACAGACGAAGTCATAGTTTCTTTAGATGGTTCCAGAGAAGTGCATGACAGAATCAGAAACATTCCAAATGCATTTGATAAACTGAAAGAAGGAGTTCAAGAATTGAAAAAGCGCAACAAAAAGTACAGGGTGACAGCCCGGTGCGTAATTCAACGGGACAACTTTAGAGAATTGGCAAACATAGTTGAATCTTCTCGTGAAATAGGCTTAGACCAGATTAGTTTCTTAACTGCTGATGTGACGACGGACGCTTTTAACAGACCTGAGTTGTGGGGAGAGGAAAAAGTTGGTGAGGTAAAATTATCAAGAGATGAAGTAGAGAAATTTAAAGAAGAAATTGAATCCTTGATTCAAACTCATCAAAGTGATTTTGAAAATAAGTTCATTGCTGAGTCTCCGGAAAAAATGCGGAGATTCTACAACTACTACGCAGCATTCCATGGTTTATGTGATTTCCCGCAGATAAATTGTAATGCTCCCTGGGTTTCTGCAGTCGTTGAACCAGATGGAACTGTTCGTCCCTGCTTCTTTCATGCCAAAGTAGGTAATATAAATGCTAATTCTTTGTCTGAAATAATTAATTCTGAAGAGTCTATTGATTTCAGAAAAAATTTGGATGTTAAAACTAATACAATTTGTAAAAAGTGTGTCTGTTCCCTTAATTTATCTCCACTGGTTAATTTGTAATCTTTGCTTAAACAATTTGAATCTTTTGTTAAAAGCATTATATTAAAAGTGAAATTTTTCCAAACCGTAACACTCAGATTAGTTGAGGTGACGGGATACTTTTTACACTATAAATAAAATTTTGTTCACCCCAGATTTTTTCACGATGAATTATATCTAACTTAAATTTATACTCTTCAGCAATCGATTTGATCATCTCTATTTCAGCTTCTTCTGAAAGAATCATTATTACATTTGTATTTTCATAGTAGTGATTACTAAGTTGTGAAAACAATTTACGGAAGTACTGGAAGTCATCACCACCAAACCAGGCAAATTCCTTCTCAAGCGAAGGTGTTTTCCTGTAATAAGGTGGATTAATAATTATATAGTTATACCTTCGATGCGGTATCTCGTCAAATAAATCAGAATGGACTACTTCAACATTAGCGTCATTCATCTTTGTGTTTTTCTCGATATTATAAACTGCTGTCAGGCTGATATCTGAAGCAGTAACAAAACCGCCCCTTTTGGAAGCATAAATTGAGATTAAGCCGGTTCCTGCACCTAATTCCAAAACGTATTTACTTTCAAGCTCAACTCCTTTAAGAAATTTAAGAAGGAGTTTTGTACTGAAATAAAATCCCGGGTGGAAAACTCCAGGGAAAACAGTTATAGTAATATCTTTATAAGTGTACTTTCTTTCTTTCGATAAATATTTTTCTGAAACGGGATGCAAAATTCTAAAAGCAATACTCCTGATCAGACTTTTATTTTTTTTGGTTGTCATTCTGTGTAAAATCCTTCCACTTCTGGTCGACGATAATTTAACCAAAACTTTTGCAACGCTTTAAGTTCATACGGAATATTATAAATTCCGGTTTTATATCTGAAAGAGGAAATCGTACGCATTGCCTTTCTCTGAAAGCTGGTTAGTTTAAAATCGGATAAGGTAGGAAACCGGGCATTCAAAACAGTTTCAAAATTCAAGATCTTATCTATCATTTCAGACTTTAGCCATGGTGTCAAGGGATTTTTGCGCAGATCAAAATTTGCCCACTGAGGATTAAGCCAGTCCTCAAGCTTTTCCGGGAATTTAAATCCGGTTTTAACAACATCATTATATAACTCTGAACCTTCTGTCGGTACAGGACTATATACGTAAATTATTATTTCTGTATCAGAATTAATTTCTTTTATTTGTTTTATGAATTGAATGTCTTCATCAATCTGTTCTTTTACCTTTTCTGGTGTTTCCGCAGGAAGACCAAGTACGAAGGAATATTCAGGGATGATATCGAACTTTCTCATTCGTGCTGCAAACTTCTTTATCTGCTCACCGCTTTGAGTTCCTCCTTTATCCATTTGCTTCAGGATTGCATCATTGCCGGTTTCAGCACCAAAGAAAATCATCCTGCAACCTGCTTCTCTCATTAACGTAAGTGAATTGTCTGAGTACTTATGAATAGTATCAATTCTACCTTCACCCCACCAGTTAATATTTTCGTTTTTTATTAATTGTGAAAATTCTATGGTTCTTTTTTCAGAAACGAAAAAATTGTTGTCATGAAATTCAATAGCATTTGCTCCATATTTGTCTTTAAGAAATTTAATATCTTTGTAAATAAGCGATGCGGATTTACCCTTCCATCTTGCTTCATAAATTGGCACAACAGCACAGAATGAGCAAGTAAAAGGGCACCCTACACTTGAGTGATAAGCTGCTGTTTTTGTGCCGAGAAATGTCTTACCAAGATAATTTTTTAATGGATAAAATTGATTCAATTTTTCGTAAGGTAATGCGGGAAGATTATCCTGATCAAAAAGATCTGCTTTTGGAGTTCTAATGAACTCACCGTTCTTTTTGAAAATAAGATTCTTTATTGAAGAAGGAACTGTTCTATTTTCTACTGACTCAAGCAATTGTGGAAAAGCTTCATCGCCTGGTCCGTTAATAATAAAATCAACATAACCAGAATTAATTACACTTTTGTATTGATTGGCAGGGAAATAGCCTCCCCAGATATTAATCACTTCAGGAAATTCTTCTCTGATTTTTTTCGTGAATAAAATTGCCTGTTTAAGCTGTATTCCCGGCATAACCGTACAACCAAAATATCGATAATCTCCTGTGTGCAAATACTCATTAATCCTTTTCCAGGGATTTGATTCCATGTTCCCATCAATAAATATATATTCACAATTCCCCTCAATCGATGCACCAATCTGCAGAATAGAATTCGGAATTCTATGCTTTGAGTTAGCGCTTCTTGGATTAAAAAGTATAACCTTACTATTTTTCAATTATTTATCCTGAAAGAAAATGTTTGTAATATGTATCATCCTATATAATTTTAATGCTGAATATTGCTAATGTTACTCGGTAAATAATAAATATTTAAACTAGCTGATTTCAGTCTACATATATGAAAGTTACATTCGTAAATTACTATTATGACAAAGATATACCAATTGATAATTATTTAGATAAATATCCTACGATTCATGGTTGGAGTAGAGCATTAAGTGAATTAGGGCTTAAAGTAAGCGTATACCATCGTTTCCATCAAGACATCTCATTTAATAAAGACGGTGTTAATTATTTTTTAATAAAAGATAAAAAATGTTTTCGCCTGAAATGGTATCAGAATCCGACTTTTTTTCATAGTAAGATATCTGAAGCAAATCATGATATTATTCATATAAATAGTTTTATTTACTCTTATCAAGCTGGTATACTGAAGAAAAAAAATCCAACTGCAAAAATTGTAATTCAGCATCATGCAGAAAAACCCGGACATAGAGTAAAACGCTTTCTTCTTCGGAATTTTTCCTCTTCAATAGATGGATTTATTTTTTCTTCTCAAGAAATATACGATGAATGGTTAAAAGTCGGAGCAATTATCAATGGTAAAAAGTTTGCAGAAATAATGGAGGGCTCATCAAATTTTACATTTCGGGAGAGAAATGAGATTAGAATAAAAACCGGCTTATCAGGAAACCCAGTTTTGTTGTGGGTTGGAAGGCTGAACGAAAATAAAGATCCTCTCACAGTCCTATCAGGTTTTTCAAAACTTTTGCTGGATTTTCCCGATGCAAGATTGTATATGATATATTCCAAAGATCAGCTGAAGCAACAAGTTTCATCATTCATTGAAAAAAATGCATTATTGAAAAAATCTGTAAGACTTCTTGGGTTTATCGATTATAAGGATATCGATCAATATTACAACAGTGCCGATTATTTTGTTATGGGCAGCCTTTATGAAGGTTCCGGATATAGCCTGGTTGAAGCAATGTCATGCGGCGTTGTTCCCATTGTCACAGATATTCCATCATTCAGAATGATGACAAACAAGGGACAGATCGGAGCTTTATGGAAATGCGGTGATGCAAAATCATTTTATAATAAAGCAAAAGAAATTATTCAGAAACCGTTAGAAGTAGAATCAAAGAAGTCTCTCAATTTTTTCTATGATAATCTAAGTTCTCCGGCTATTGGTGAGAAAGCGAAATTGTTCTATGAGAGCTTAATATGATAAATGTATTGAAATACTTCTCCTAGTGCTAAATATTTTCATTATATAAATTATTATAGAGCATTGTGGTATAACTTAAAGTAAAAGGTATTTCGGGGGAGAAATCAGGCTTTGTGTTCAGTAAATCCAACACAATTCTGATGAAATCATCCCTCTCGTTTGCAATAAACATCTTCCTTGTGTTGTGTGCGAACCCGGTATTGCTGCAAACTACGTAACAACCGGTTGCTAATGCTTCGGCAAGTACGTATCCGAAAGATTCGAAACTTGATGTGTGCAAAAATATTTTACTTCTACTCATTAAATTTAAAACCTCGCTTCGTTTCAAACTTCCTAATAATTTAATATTATTCCCAAGGTTATTTGATGATATTAAATTACTGAGCTTATCTTTCTGTATACCTTCTCCTGCTATGACTGCATTAATTTTGGGAAAACGACTTTTAATGTTGTTCACAATATCTATAAACAATTCAAAGTTTTTTCCGGTTATCAATGATCCAACTCCAAGAATATCAATTTCCCGTGTCTTGTTAATAATTATTTCATCATTCCTCATTCCCCAGGGAATTACTTTATCGACTGTTCTTCCGGTTTTATTATTATATACATCTGATTGTCTTTCAGTTAAAGCAACAATTTTTATTCGCTTTAAATTGATAAATTTTAAATATCTGTTTCTGCTGTTTAGTTCTTGCCCCATCAGAGTATTAATGTGAGGAACATTATATTTTTTACTGAGTCGATTACCAAGAAAAGCACATTCCCCGAGCCAGAAGGAATGAATAACAAATAAAGAAAATTCCCGGTAAATATTGTGTGCATATTTGAATGAATCATTCCAAACCTTAAATTTCTTTATAAATGTACTATCATCTCCTCCACAGGAATAAACTTCTATATTTTTCCAAGCGTACTTTAATTTGGAAGGCGGATAATGAAGTGTAATTACACTGACTTTATAATTATCAAACGTGCTCTGTAAATTTTCCAGAAATATTTGCAATGGCGGTATACAATTTTCATCGCTTTCATCTTTTGGAAAGCCGGGAGTTAAAATTAAAATATGCTTTTTGTTCTTCGTCATTTCTATTTCAATAATCTTATCCAGGGGAAAGGGGAATCGTTGATTATTAACTTATTGAACTTGTTAATAAATGAAAGCGGATTGTAAAGTACTTTATAATTGAATCCGGAAAGTTCCTTCCAAATATGATGGTGATAATAATTCGTCATCCCGGAAAAACTCATTGATGAATAATAATCCTTTGTCCTTTGTTTTGCACTTTCAACTTCAGTTTCAGAATATATTGGCGAATCAAAAATGTGAATTTCACCCCGGTTCTTTATAACGGCTAAAAGTTTATGAATTAATCGTTTTAAATCAGGAAAGTATTGTGTTGAAGCATTGAGAATGACTATATCAAACGTTGAATTGGGAATCTCTGAAGTGAATATATCTGCATAAACAAATTTTATTTGATCAGATTTAAAAGTGTTTTTCCCTTGTTTCAACTCGGCAAAGTTTACATCTATGCAGTAGAAATTGTGGGTAAACATTTTTGCGAGCTGTCCGCTAAGCCAGCCATTACCGCAACCGAGATCGAGAACATTCAAATTTCCTTTTTTTTCTTTGAGATATTTCTTGAATCGGAGAAATGACTTAGCTCTTAGGTTCCATTCCTTTTTATGTGGATTTGAATCTGATGCAAAGGGAAGTATTTCTAATTCATCCGCTGAGTAAATTCTATTCTCTTTCGCTCTTACTTTTAAATAGATCGATTCGAATTCATTATTAATTTCGGAAAGAAAATAAATTCCATCTTTAATAGATCCAGGAGTTAATATGAATTCAGCCATTTGGTATTTCTAACCAACCACATGCCTGCTTTAGCTGCATATGACTTTGATTTGTGTTTGATCGCTTCAGTATTGATTATTCCGTTATTTGCCTTTTGAAAGTACTTAACTTCGTTTACAACTCTGCGAACAGCAAAATTATAATACTTTCGGGGATAGGTACGAGTAAAATCACGGTCGCGTTCAGTCTGATTTTCCCAACTGAAGGCATTTACCTGGTTAGCTTCAATCTCTTCAAAAAATTCTGTTCCTTTTATTGGGTACGCAACGGTGATAGTAAAATGATCAGGATTAGATTTCTTCAAATGAACTATTGTTTCTTCAATATCCTTTTCTGTTTCACCCGGATAACCAAGCATAATAAAAGTACCGGTTTCAATACCTAACTTCTTTGCAAGCGGTATCATCTCACGGACCTGTTCCACCTTAACTCTTCTATCCATTGCATCAATTACTCTCTGTGAACCGCTCTCTGCACCGATCCAAACTCTGAAACAACCCGATTCCTTCATCGTTCGTATAACATCTTCGTTCATTCTATCAGCACGGGTGATGCACTCATATTTTATTTTAAGATTATTCTTTTTTAGTTCTTCACTAAATCCTGATAACCATTTATGACTTATTGTAAATACATCGTCTACAAACCAGATCGAATCAGGATTGTATTCTTCCTTTATCAACGATAATTCCTCAACGACCTTTATAGGTGAACGTCTGCGGTAAGTCAATCCATAAACAGCTCTGCTGCACCAACGGCATGTGTAAGGGCATCCGCGCATTGTACTTACGGAAATAGCATCGAGCTTGTGATGCATCTTCCAGGCTTCCTGATATTTGCTAATATCAATTCCGCTGCGGTTTGGAATTGGTAACGTATCGATATTAGAAATTAATGCTCTATCTTCAGTTAAAATAATTTTACCATCCTCATCTTTAAATCCTATGCCCCTAATATTTTTCAGATCGTATCCGTTTTCATTTTCAAGTTTATTAAGAAGCTCAAACGTTGTTTCTTCACCTTCACCGATTACAACAAAGTCTGCTCCGTGTTCAAGTAAGTCTGTAGCATTGTATCTGACTTCCGATCCTCCGAGAATAATTTTAGTATTTTTTAATTCATCTGTTGATTTGATATGCCGGATAATCTCGAGAACATTTAGTTTAGTCATAAGATTTACATAAATGGCGATATAGGCTGGTTTCTCTTCGACCAGATATTTTTTCAATTTGTTCTTTGATGAGAAAGTTGTATCAAATATTTTGTTTTCAACTCCTCGCTGTTTTAAAAATGCTGATATATAAAGGATTCCAAGAGGAGGGTAAGGCTTCATTATCTTCTGCTCAGCTAGATCTTCATTGAGGAAATAACCGTGTGTGAGAAGGACTTTCATTCTTTCACCTGAAAATCAATTAAATAATGATCCGAAAAACTGGCAAGATAACTGAGATTCGTAATTAAGTCCTCTAATTTTTTCAAAATATTAAATGTTTTTCTTTTTGATTCGAAAAATTTCTCTAAATAAGATGGTGGGATAAAAAATCCAACAGGTTTACTAGCAATAACATTAAAATATTTATCGAACATTTTTTTTATCTGAGCCGGATTGTAATAAGATGTATTAAATTCCTGACCACTCAACTTTGCAATGGTTCCGGTGTCAGCATATCTTCTAAACGCTTTCTTTGGGTTTAACTTTAGAAGAAAATATTTTGTCTCCCAAATACAATATTTCGGCATTATAACCATAATCAATCTCCCCTTAGGCATAAGTAGCCTGCTGAGCACCGCTGGTAAACCGTTAATCTCTTCTGGTGAAATACAATTCATTCCACCAAAGTTTGAGAATATGAGATCAAACTTTTCCTCGAATTTTACACTTTCGATTTCACGAATATCCAGCTTCATAATTCGTATATGTGAAGACAAGTCTGAATCATCAATTTTCTCTCCGATAATTCCAATCATTTTTTCAGATATATCGGTAGCAAGGACTTTGTGTCCTTCCTTTGTAAACCAAAGGGCATCCTCGCCGGTTCCACTATTCAGCTCAAGTATATTTAACGCTTTTTTATTGCCAAAAGAATGCTTGAGATACCTCCAGACAATTTCCCTCTGCGCCATCCCGATTAAACTATGCGTAAAAGAAGCATCATACCCACTCGCAATTGTATCAAATGCTTGATGCATCAGGTAGTTTTTTCTAATCTTTTCAATTGGAATGAATCTACCAAAGACATAGGTGAGTAATATACGAGTGCAAGAGCTGAGCGGATTTTTTTTCTGTTAGCTTTGAAGGGATTAACAAGAACACTTTTTAAATTGTGAATGCTCTGCCTTCTTCTATAAACTTTGTGAACGTACCTGTGAAGTTTTTTATAATATGATGGCGAGAATGTCCCTTTATACATCAGCGCCAGCTCATCAGAGTCTGTCCAATTAGCTTTCTCGCTTAACTGTTCTTTTACTTTTTCAAAAAACTTAGTACCGGGTAGTGGGTAGGAAACAGAAATACCAATTTCTTCCGGCATAAGATCGAGAACCATATTGATGGTTTTTTCAATGTCTTCTTTTCCTTCTCCAAGATAGCCAAATTGAAGAAAGAAAGCAGGACGAATCCCATTCTGTTTTAATAATTTTACTGCTTCATGAATTTGTTCGACGGTTGTTCCTTTATCCATTGCATCGAGAATCTTTTGTGAACCTGATTCTGCGCCAACCCATACAGTTTCTGCGCCAGATTCTGCCAGCGCTGAAATAGTATCTTCTTGCAAAAGTAAATCAACTCTTGATTGTATCTTATATTTAAAGTTTAATCCTTTTATTTTAACTACATCTCTGAACTCCTGAACCCATCCAGGCTTCAAACCAAAAATATCATCACACATCCAGAAATATTTAGCATCAAAGTTTTTCATTAAAAATTCAATTTCTTCTGCTACTTTTTGTGGTGAGCGTGAATTATATCTGTTACCATAAATCGGTTTAGCACACCAGTTACATTTGAAAGGGCAACCGCGTGTTGTTGCAATATTCAGTGAAAAATATCCATGGTTCTCCATCCATATTTTTTTATAGGAAGAAATATCGACCAAATCCCAGGCTGGCATAGGAAATGAATCAAGCTCTGTAACAATTTGCCTTGAAGAAGTACGGGTTATATTTCCATTTTCTTTAAAAGCCAATCCATCAACATTCTTAAAATTTGTCTCTCCATTATCTAGCTTTTTTAATAATTCCCTCAAAGTAATCTCACCTTCGCCAATGACAACAAACTCAACACCGTGAGCAATATACTTTTCGTAATGATCTGCAGCATCAGAACTTGAAGCAATAACTTTGATTCCTTTCTTCTGCGCAATCTCAGCCATCCTGAAAGCAGCTTCACGCATATTAGTAAGGCACATTTTAGTTAAATAATTAAAACCGTCATCATAAATAACCATATAGTCAGGTTTTTGCTCTTCAATGACTGGGATGATTTTATCAGGAGAATCAATTAATGCAGTATCAAACAATGAAACATCGTATCCAGCTTTACGCATAACAGCAGCAGCATAAATTGTCCCAAGTGGAGGATAGGGTTGTTTTGTATCCCATTGTTTCCGATCAAACCTGTAAAAATATGAATGTGTGAAAAGAATTTTTTTCATTCTGTTATAAAGAGATCCTCATTTTCTTTTCAAGAGATTTTAGCCTTTGATCAAACTCCTGAAGTACTTTCTTCTGGAAAAATTTTGGATGGTGTTTAGATTCTTTCTTGGATGACTTAAATGCAATTTTAAATTCTTCCTTGTCGTAATTCTTATATTTTGTCTTATTGAACCTGTCGAATAGTGTCATAGCAAAGTCATCAATTTTATCACCCAGTTTATTTCCAAGTAGTTTTTCCAATGCGGATTTAAACACACCGTTTTTTCTATCTAGTACTCCTTTTGTTTCTCTCTTTGGAAAATAAGGATAAAATTGTTTCACCCAAATATTGTTTGCATAAAGATTTTCATACATCTCTCTACCAAAAGTAGGAAGAAGTGTAACCAGTTCAGTTGCAGTAAAGATATTTTTTTCTTGTATTTCAAGATTTTCGGAGTCAACAAAATAATTAATACAAAAATTCTTTTTCGAGTTGAATAAAAATATTTTCTTGAAAAGCATTAACATTAATCTCGAAAACCAAACTCGGTTTTGGTGAGTTATTACAAAGTAATCAATATCTGAGTCTTCTTCCATAAATCCTTTTGATATAGATCCCGAGAGTAATATTCCCCGAATAAATGGAAATCTTGAAATGAGTCCTGAAACACGTTGCGCCGTCTTTAATCGCTTCTTTGCAAGCTGATTACCCTTTTCTCTTCTTTTAATGTAGCTGTCATCATTGTTTAATGAGTAAAATTCTCCCATGCAATGCAGAATCTGATTCTCACATAATTTTTCCAGTTCTCTTTTTACTTCAACAAGGCTGGTGTGGTTATCCCTAAGATTATAGTAAACCTCAGATGCAGTCAGCGGGTATGAAAAGATATCATAATATGCCAGAGTGCGAATAATATCCCGCTTTAAAGAAGTAATATTTAACTCATTGTCCAAAAAAATCAAAATATTTATTATACTTAAGTAGGTCTGTCTAATCTGGATAACAAGTTAAGAAAATAATAGTATTTTTCTCAAGTGAATTGTCATGGCAAAACAGTTAACAGTGGAAATTGTAGCAAGTTCATTCAATAGTTATTTTGCGTATAAGGTAGCAAAATATGGTGAGAAAAAAATCAAATAACGGATTAAGCATTTTATTTGGGTTAACGTTCCTTTCCCCGGTAATTTATTCCATCATTGTTTATGAAATGGATGTAGTTCAGCGAATGTTCTTCTTTTCAATTTCTATACTATTATTCGTCGTTTTTTTGATGAAGTCCAAAATAGATACGAGTATACCGCTGAATAAATTTCTTTCAATCCTGATGCTCGTTTTTCCTTTTAGTTTTTTGACGGCTTTTATTAACAATTCAGCCTCACTACTTCTACTTGAATTAAGTGATATAATTGTTCCATTGAGTATTCTTCTACAATCTGCTCTTCTGCTTGTAATCCTAGGTGAAGATAAGTTCCTTAAAGTAGTTTCATATTCTGTGGTAATAGTCTCAACTTTATTCAGTATTATAGGTGTACTAGAAGTCTTCCAGTTAAATTTAATACCTTTGCCCTCTGTAATTCCACCCGGTTCCACTTTAGGACATAGAAGCTTTGCCGCCGAATATCTTCTTTCTTCTCTACCCTTCTTTTTGATACTTAATGAATATGTGCACAAGGAAAGAAGAATATTTCTTTTATTAGCTGCCGTTGTTAATATTTCATTTCTTCTATTTACACGTAACCGTTCCGGAATTATAATTCTGGCTTTTATTACTCTCATTTATATAATATTTGTTCTTATTAAAAAGGAAAAAGGAACCAGGCTAAAAACTTTAGTTCCTGTTTTTTTTGTTCTGGTG
This sequence comes from Ignavibacteriaceae bacterium, assembly GCA_049667415.1. Classification (GTDB taxonomy): domain Bacteria; phylum Bacteroidota; class Ignavibacteria; order Ignavibacteriales; family Ignavibacteriaceae; genus IGN2. The sequence continues at coordinate 4,240 of JBATIA010000592.1, read as the reverse complement.
ATTTCGTTTCTCATCTCGTTAATGCCGGTTAAAGGAACCGAAAGACCGGATCTTGAGTCAACAGCAAAAACTTTTTTTGACACTGATTTTAAAAGCAATCTTCTACGATTGAATTTTTGGAATGCTTCCCTACAAATGATTAAAGAAAATCCACTAGCAGGAATAGGTTTATATAGATGGAGTGGCTACTATCCTAAATATTCGGGGGAATATTTTAGTGATGACAACCTTACTTACGTCCATAATATCCACGCTCACAATGATTTTCTTGAACTATTCGCTGAAAATGGTATTTCTGCATCACTCGTTTTCCTCCTGATTTATTTTTCAATCACTTATTCTCTTTTTCGTAAAATTAAACACAACGAAAAATACCTACCGCTTCTGCTAACTTTTTTGGTAACCTCTGCTTATTCACTTGTTGCATTTCCTAATCATAAGTTTGCTTCATTTTTCCTGGCAGCAGTGGTGGCAGGTACTGCTTTGATTAACTCCCCTGGAAAAGAAAGGCATTCTTTGGTCTTAGAGTTCAGAAATTTTAAGTGGGTACTTATTGTTTTAATTATTATTGGAGGCAGCACTTCTTATATCAAGTTGCGATCTGAAATAAGCTTTGGTGAATCAATATTTCTTAAAGACAGGAGACAATATGCTTATATGCTGCAGAAGTTAGAAAATGTTTCCAGAATTTTATACCCGCTCGATGCCTCAAAACAGCCAGTTGATTATTACCGGGGTATTGCAAATTATTATTTGCACAATTCTAAGGAAGTTCTTAATAATGTTTTAAAGGCCCGTGAGATTGCACCCTATAATCCTATTGTTTTGAACAACATTGCAGCGGCTTATGAAGCTTTAGGTGATGTGGACAGTGCGATTGCAAGTTTTGAAAGATTGAAAAAGCTTTTCCCTAATTATCTTAAACCTCAGATTAATCTCCTCAGGCTTTATTTCGAATCAGGTAGAAAGGATAATGCAGAATTATTATTTGAGGAATTATTAAGCAAATATCCTAATAATCCAAGCTTGTTAGAGTTAAAAAATAGATATCACCCACACGAATGAACGGAACTTCTTAATAAAAATTTTACCTCTTAATGCTATAATTCTTATTTTTAGAATAGAAATTTTTACTTGTCCTACAATGCGGGACTCTTTTAATCTAACCGACTAAAAAGAGATTATTATGGAAAAATTATTACTTCTTGGTGCAGAAGCAATCGCTCAAGGTGCAATTGACGGGGGAATGTCTGGTGTTTATGCATATCCCGGCACACCATCCACAGAAATAACCGAATATATTCAGAACAATAAAACAGCTAAAGAAAAGAATATTCATAGGAACTGGTCAGCCAATGAAAAGACTGCAGTTGAAGCAGCACTCGGAATGAGCTATGCCGGGAAGCGCGCCATGGCTTGTATGAAACATGTTGGTTTAAATGTTGCTGCGGATGCGTTCATCAACTCTGCAATTACAGGTGTTAATGGTGGGCTAATTGTTGCTGTTGCTGATGATCCTTCAATGCATTCGTCACAGAATGAACAGGACTCGCGTTTCTTTGGTAAGTTTGCTATGATACCCATTCTTGAGCCATCCAACCAGCAGGAAGCCTACGATATGGCTTATGAAGGTTTTCAACTTTCTGAAAAATTTAAAATTCCTGTACTTATAAGATTTACAACCAGACTTTCACACTCGCGTTCTGGTGTTCAAACTAGAAAACTGAATGAACAAAATCCTTTAAGCTATCCTGAAGATCCGATTCAGTTTGTTCTCCTTCCTTTTAATGCAAGAAAAAGATACAATGGATTACTCGGTATCCAGGCTTCAATGGAAGAAGAAGCAGAAAAGTCAAAGTATAATATTTATTATGATGGAAAGAACAAATCTCTAGGAATAATTACCTGCGGGATTGCTTATAATTATTTGATGGAAAACTATCCCACCCGCAATTGTCCTTATCCAATTCTAAAGCTCGGGCAATATCCTATCCCATATTCTAAAGTAGAAAAACTGGTAAATGAATGTGAACAGATATTGGTACTTGAAGATGGTTATCCTTTTGTTGAAGAACAACTTCGCGGATTTCTGAGTAAGGTAACAAAAATAAAAGGAAGACTAGATGGAACAATTCCACGCGCAGGAGAACTAAATCCTGACCACGTTGCACATGCTTTAAATATGAAAGTGATGCAGGGATTACCGGTTCCAAAAATTGTTGCAAACCGTCCTCCCGAATTATGTACAGGTTGTGCGCATAGAGATGTTTATAATGCACTTAATGAAACTATGAAAGAATTCGGAAAGCAGAAAGTTTTTTCTGATATTGGTTGCTACACACTTGGTGCTCTTCCACCCTGGAATGCAATAAATTCGTGTGTTGATATGGGTGCATCCATTACGATGGCTAAAGGAGCTGCGGATGCCGGGGTTCGTCCTTCTGTTGCGGTTATTGGCGATTCCACATTTACTCACAGCGGAATGACTGCTTTACTTGACTGTGTTTATGAGAATACTCCTGTTACTATAATCATTGCAGATAATGCAACCACGGCGATGACAGGCGGACAAGCTTCCCATGCAACAGGCAGATTAGAAGAAATTTGTATTGGTCTTGGCGTTAAACCTGAACACGTAAGAGTTCTCACCCCTTTGCCAAAGTACCATGAAGAAATGGTTAAAGTATTAAGAGAAGAATTAGTTTACGATGGGGTTTCAGTAATTATCCCCAGAAGAGAATGTATACAGACTGCTCCGAAAAGCAGGAAGGAAGCAAAAGTAAAAATTGAGGAAGCTGTTTTATGAAATCAGACATTATTTTATCCGGAGTAGGAGGACAGGGAATACTTTCTATAGCAGCGGTTGTTGGAATGGCAGCACTTGAAAAAAATCTTCACTTAAAGCAAGCAGAGGTTCATGGGATGAGTCAACGGGGAGGTGCTGTACAATCTCATTTAAGAATTTCTGAAAAAGAAATTGCAAGCGACTTAATTCCTCTCGGCAAAGCAGATCTTATCATTTCAGTGGAGCCAATGGAATCACTTCGCTATTTACCGTGGTTATCAGAAAACGGCTGGCTGGTTACAAACACTACTCCGTTTGTAAACATTTCAGATTATCCCGATATGAAAAAGTTGCTTGCTGAAATTGAAACGCTTCCTCATAACATTGCAATTAATGCTGATGAAATTGCAAGACAGGTTAAATCACCGCGTTCATCAAATATGGTAATGCTAGGGGCTGCGTCTCCTTTTCTTGACCTTCCGTACGAGAGTATTGAAAACGGAATAAAGAAGATCTTTGGCAGGAAAGGGGAGAAGATGGTTCAGTTAAACGTAGATGCATTAAAAGCGGGGCGTGAGTTTACTTTAGAGCATACACCCGTCGGGAGTAAATAGCCAGGACTGTAGTTAGAAGTTTATAATAGTCTAATCATATTCACCGATGCAAAAAAAATCAAATTGGTCCACTATTTTAATTTTAAACCAGTCTTCTTAAAGAAAATTTCTTTAAATAATCTTGCTTCTTGCAAAGAATCAAAATACCCAATTCTAACTGAATACCACATAGAATTTCCAAGTTGCATATTGAATATAAATACAGGGTAACCTAAAGATTTTATTTTCTGTTGCATTTTTTTTGCTTCCTTTATCTCCTTAAAGACATCAACCTGTATGCAAAATAAATTTCCATCTGTGAAAGTCCAATTTGACATAAATTTATCTTTAGATATATCGTACGTAAAATTATCATAATTTCTCGGAACGATGTTGCAGCCAAATTCGTCAACTTTTTCACCCTCCGGTGTTTCCAGGCAAAGATCTATATCGTCATCAATTCCATCGTTATCAATATCAGTATTCTTTCCTAAGAATATTGATATACCAGTAAAGAAGCTAAAAAACGTATCTCTATTTGATCCAATTTTAACATCATCAAGGTAATCGGTGCCTGTATAATTAATATTTAAACCCAGATTTAAACTCCATATTTCACTAAATGGAAATTTTATACCAATTTCCCCCGAGTAAAGTGATGTTTCTTTTTCATATAAGGAAAAAGTATTACCCGGGAGCTGATTACCTTTTTTATCACCAGGGTCAAATACTAAGTACCCGGCCGTTACAGAAATATATGGTACTCCATTACCAACGTTGATTGCATAAATAAATCCAGCTCCAGCAAAAAATAAACCTGTTCTGTAAGCATTTGAAATGGGTGGATAAACAGGTTCATTAC
>JBATIA010000591.1:0-3695 GCA_049667415.1 Ignavibacteriaceae bacterium | reverse complement strand
GGATCCTGCAGGTTCCTGCGCGGCAGGTTTGGGTTTTAGCAAAGAAGAAGCTTCTAATAAGCTTTTTGTTGACCTAAAATCTGAAATTTCTTTGCGCAGGTTTACTCTGAAAACCGGTATTGAAAGACTCTATTTCATACAAATTGCTCGTTTACCTTATCTCGATTCACAAAGACTAGGAGAAACTGTTACTAACGAATTAATTCTAAAAAATATAATAGAACCTGAAGCATCTGCATATGAGTACATAATACTCGATTGCCCTCCGCATATTACCGGTACGATAAACGCAGGACTTATTGCTGCAGATAGTGTTTTGATTCCTGTAGTACCAGGAAAATTATCAATTGCATCAGTGAGAAGAATGATAGCCCATATTAACACAATCCGGGAACAATATAATCCGGAATTAAAAATTGAAGGAATATTGCTGACAATGTATGAATATAATAATAATCTCTCGTTTACATTTAAAAAAGAGTTGTTCAGGAATTATCCTAAATACACTTTAAACACTTCTATACCTAAAAATTCTTCGGTTAAAGAAGCAGCAGCTAAAAAGAAACCCTTGCTTATTTATAATCCGAATGACAAGACATCTCAAGCTTATATAAGACTTGCCGGTGAAATATCAGAAAGAAAATTGTTATTTAATTCACGAGGAAAAACTTAGGCTACTTATTTAACAAAGGAAATTTTATGGGAAGAATAACTGTTTATGAAAAACCAACCTGTACAACCTGTCGAAAAGTGGCAAAAGCATTAATTGAAAGTGGAGTTGATTTCGAAAAGGTGAACTATTTCATTGAGCCATTTTCTAATACCAAACTTCAATCTCTATTAAAGAAAATGGAAATGAAGCCATCTGAACTTTTGCGCAAAAATGAAAAAGTTTATAAAGAGCTGAAGATAAAAGAGAAAAATTTAACCGAAGATCAAATCCTGGATTTGATGATAAAGCACCCTGATTTAGTTCAGCGTCCGATTATAGAAAAGGGAAATAAAGCCATTCTTGCAAGACCGCCTGAGAGAATAAAAGAAATTTTCTGATTAATTACCGTTTTACCTGTTGAGTTAAAAAACCGTCCCCCCTCTCTCTCTTCGAAAAGAGACAGAGTTTTGCGGGGGACGTTAGGGTGAGGGATTGTATTTTAACAATACTTTATGAATGATGCAAATTAATTTATTTTTTTATTGATCTCATAATCATTCATTCATCAGACTTTGCTTCGATTTCTCCAAATCCAGCAGTTGTTCATCATTTAGCTTTGGATACTCAGGTTTAAGTTTTTTCATCTCCCTTACAATAATTTCGGAAACAGCTAACCTTGCAAACCATTTTTTATCTGCAGGAATAATATACCAGGGTGATTTTTTTTTACTTGTAGCGGAGATTGCTTCCTCATATGCTTTCTGATACTCGTCCCAATATTTTCTTTCTTCAACGTCGCCCGAAGAAAATTTCCAGTTCTTAGCAGGATTTTCAATTCTTTCGAGAAATCTCTTCTTTTGTTCCTCTTTTGAAACGTGAAGGAAAAATTTAATAATCACAATACCGTTTTCATAAAGATATTCTTCAAAATTATTTATCTGTTCGTACCGCTGTTTCCAGATATTTTTGTTATTAAACTTATCCGGAATTTTTTGATACTTTACGAGATCGTGAACACGAACAACAAGTACTTCTTCATAATGTGAACGATTGAAAATTCCTATTCTTCCTCTTTCCGGTAAAGCTTTGCTTATTCTCCAGAGATATCCATGGTCAAGCTCTTCTTTGGATGGTTGCTTAAATGAAGAAACCTGTGTCCCCTGCGGATTTAGCCCACTCATTACGTGCTTAATTGTTCCATCTTTTCCGGCGGCATCCATCGCCTGGAAAACTATCAGCAATGAATATTTATCCTGCGCATATAATTTTGCCTGAAGTTCTGTCATTCTCTCTATATTCTTCTTAAGAATCTTTACAGCTTCCTTCTTGGATTTAAACTCCCCGGAATAGTTCGTTGGAAATTTTGAGAGATTTAATTTTGATTTAGGTGGGACAAGAAATTTTTTTGTTTCCATTTAATGTACCTAATTAATTATTGGTGATTAAACAATCTTTGCAATATTTGACCTCTTATGATATTGAATTATTTGTTATTTTTGAAATCAAAAAGAATTTATTATGATCAGTAAAGAACTATTAGATATACTCTGCTGCCCTGAAACTAAAGCCGATTTGGTTTTGGATGGAAATACTCTTGTTTCTACGGATAAAAGCACACGGCGCCGTTACCGGATTGAAGATGATATTCCAATTATGCTCGTTGATGAATCTGAACAGCTTTCTATGGAAGATTGGAAAGAGATAATGAATCGTCATGGTAAGAAAATTGAATAGTCCAACTACAGATGTCAGAAGCTAATAATGCTATATTAAGATTTGACTTTTGACATTGGATATTGAACTTATCTAATCTTAAAGCATCTTCCATCAACATTTAAGAATCTTTTTAATTATATTTTCCTCAATGCATTTTAGATTTTCTACCTGAGGTCAGATAAAATGGATCCAGTCAATATTATTATACTGCTTAACGTAATTGCAACTTTTGGTGCTAATGTTGCCGGTGCAAAACGTGGTTTAAAATCGTCAGTCAGCGAGATAAGGGAGAAGCCAAAAACGTTTCTTCAAAAATTTCCACCTGTGATTTCTATGCTTTCCTTGGTTGCACTTATATTTGCTGTTTTCCAGATTGGTACGCTGGAATACTTAGAAGAATATAATACGATTCGTTACATTGGACTTGCTGTATACCTGATATTTTCCTGGGTACAGGTTTGGTCGTTTAAGACTTTGGGTGATAATTACTCGCAGGATATAATGGTAAAAAAGAATCACGAGCTTGTTACAAATGGACCTTTCAAACTAATAAGACATCCGCAGTACCTTTGCCAGATTCTTCTGGATATTGGTGCATCCGCTGCAACTTTAAGTTATGTAGTTGGTGGATTTGCATTGATAGAAATCCCGATTTATATAATGAGAGCTTCAATGGAGGATAAATTGCTTTCCAAGCATTTTGCAGAAAAATTTTCTGAATACAAAAAGAAGAGCGGATTTATGATTCCCTTCGTTGGATAAATTTATCATCTCAATGAAAAAAATATTCTTTACAATTCTATTTGTAATCTCTTCTGTTCATTCTTTTGCCCAGCAGCCTGAAAACCTGGAAATAATTACAGACAAAGGAGCAAAAAATATTCCTGCCTGGTTGCGTGAAGGAATTATCTACATTTCAATTGCTGACCTGGCTGAAGCTTTATCAATTAATTATTACGAAAGTGAAAGTACAGGAAAAGTTGAACTTAAATCAAATTATTTTCTTCTGAAATCAACACCCGGAAGTCCGTATCTCATTCTTACTTCAAGATCGACAGGTATTCCTAAAGTTTACCAGCTTCCCAAATCGAGTTATGTTAAGAACAGTAAAACTTATATTCCTTTAACTTATTCGCTTAGACCACTTGAGGTAATTGTAGAACGCAAATTGAAATTCGAAAATCCAGATAAGCTCATAGTTGGAATCCCGATAAAATCTCCTTCTGAGGGGCAAGATTGGATGTTCGATAATCCCGACCTTCCACCAACAACAGGATATGGAATAACAGGATTAACGATAACTGAAAAAGTAAACGGAACCCTGATT
>JBATIA010000590.1:0-9100 GCA_049667415.1 Ignavibacteriaceae bacterium | reverse complement strand
GGTAAAGGAGTACAAAAATAATGCTGCAAGTAAAGGTTAATCTTTTCAGTAAATTAACTGAATATTAAAACTTAACTTAATATGGGTTTTATTCTTAGGGTTGCAGTATAAATCTTCTGTTAATTACTCCTGAATATTATTAATGATTCAATGTAATATAGTTCCAATTAAAAATATTTTACTCAAAGGCCTGAAACAAAACTACTTTATTTTACATTACGAACAAACTCATTTACAAAGAAAATATAAAGTCACTTTTTAGTAACTGAATATTTTTTGAAATCATGGATAAACAAAGAAATAATAAAAAACAATCTACCGGATCAAAGAAATACGGATTTAGAAGATGTTCATTCAACAATGTTCAGAGCATACCTGGATGGCTCGAGGGTAAATAGTCTATAGATAGGAAACCTCAAACATTATTCTTTGGAATTTGGACTCTTTTCAGTTTTAGCCCTATACTCTATCATTCCACCGAGAACATTTTTTGCATTAAAACCATTTTGAAGCAAAAAATCAGTAGCTGTTGCAGACCTTTTCCCAATTTTGCAGATTACAGCAATTTCTCTATTTCTAAATTTTTCAAGCTCGGATAATCTATTTTCAAGCTCCTGAACAGGTATGTTTATTACTTTCTCAAGCTTTCCTAGGGGTCCTGTCAATTCCTCAGGAGTTCGTACATCCAGGATAACCAATGTCGAATCATTTATAATTCTTTCTTTCAACTCATTAATACTTATTACGTTTTTTTCAATGTTCTGAGGATAAACAGAAGCTAGAACCAGAAACCAAATAATTGATACGAAATATCGCTTAAGCATTAATTCTCATAAAAATTATAAGATTTTAGTTTAAACCACATAGACCTGATGAACAACCACCAATGGGTGTCTGACATTGACCGGTTGAGCAATCTCCATGGGAAGAGTAGGAATCGGAATTAACTGACGAACTAAATGGTGAGAATAACTTTTTATGACTTACTGATTTACATTTAGGACAACTTACTTCTTCCTGTTTGGCAGTTGATTTGTGAAGCATTTCAAATTTTGTCTCGCAATTCAAACATTTATATTCATAAATAGGCATTTTATTTCCTGATAATAAGTTTTAAAATTATTTAATCTTCCAGCCCAAGCATTTTCATCAGGCGATCGTGAGCTTCTTCGGGAACCTGAACGTTGTATTTTCTATAACATTCTATCGTAATCTCAACCGACTTAAAGTATTCCCTGCATTTAGGACAAGAATCCAGATGATTTCTAACCTCAAAACATTTTTCATCATTGAGGTCTTCACCTAAACTTTCACATACATGTTTCATTACTTCCTTACAAGTGATTTTTTCTTTTCCCGTCAATTTAACGCCTCATTTATTTCTTTTCTAAGAAATGCTCTTGCACGGTGAAGCCTGGATTTTACTGCAGGTATTGATAGCTCTGTAACCTGAGCAGTCTCTTCGGTCGACATCCCCTCAACATCACGCAACAGGAAGACTAGTCTATAATCCGGTGACAGATTTTGAATAGCCTCGTCGAGAATGGTTTTTAACTCCTGATTCTCCGCATCTTTATAGGGAATTGAACTCCAGTCGGCAGCATATTTTTCCTCAAACAAGTTTTCTTCATCATCAAATGATACGAATGGGCGGGTTCTGGCCTTACGAGCCATCATAAGACAGTGATTAGCTACAATTCTATAAAGCCAGGTAGATAGTTTTGATTTGTGGTCAAACTGATGTAATGATTTAACCATGCTATAAAAAGTTTCCTGCATTATTTGCTCAGCATAATTTTTATCCCTGCAAATTTTAAAAGCAAAATTGTAGATTGTTTGTTCGTAAATTTTTACAAGTTCAGTCAGGGCTTTCTTATCGCCAGCCTGGGCTAGCTCAATTAGCTTTTTTTCTTCCATCAGTATGATGATTTTGAGTTATTTTGGATTCAAATTTAGTGATTTTCGAATTCTGTTACTTATACAGTAAGTAATTAAAATGGCTTTATTTTTGCACTTTTACTTACTGATAACTAATTTTAATATTGTATAATAATCAGATATGAACGATTTGATACATGCCCATATATAGATCAATAAGAGACATAAAAAACAATAAACTGTTTACCGGTGTTAATGAATCAGTTTTAAATTCCTTCTTTGATCCAAAAGAGATTAAGGAAGCAAGAGAAGGAGCAATAATTTATAGGACCGGGAATGAAAGTAGTGCAATTTACCTTATCATTCGGGGTGAGGTAAGGATCAAATTTTCTACAAATAATTATTTTATTAATAGAATATTTAATGACTTTTTCGGTGAGAAAGAGTTTGTAGAACAGACAAAACGAATTTCCTCCTCATTAGCATTCAGTAATTTGACTTATTACCGGATTGATAAAGCAGTTTTCAATAAACTCGTTGCGAAACATCCGATCATCAATGAGAATCTTAGGAAGTATGGAGAAATTAAGCTACCTGATTTACCTTCTGATGTCGAAAGAAAAATAAAAATTTTCGAGAGAGATAAACCCATTAGATTTAAGGCTTTCCCCAGGAGCAATAACGAGGAAGAAGAGAAACAAAATGAACCTCCTCCAGTTATGACCCAGCAAATACTCCCTGATCTTGATTCAATAGATGAAGCACTTGAAGATGATACTGTTACGATGGAAGAGGAATTGGAACTTGAGAAACAACTAGAAGAACTTGAAAACGAATCAGAATTTCCAGACGAATTAGAAGAACCCAATGAAATTACCGGGGAAATAACAGATGATAATGAGACACTGGTTGAGGAAATGGATTACACTACTCCTTCAACAACTGACTCAATAACTCAAATCTCAGATGAGATACAAGAAGATAAAAATAACGGTGAGCTGATCAAAACTGAAGTTGAAAATCATACTGAACAATCAGAACAAGGGATAAACAGGGAAGTAATAAGAAAAATATTTTTTAGTCTGAATAGGATTTTTGATGGAATCAGTATTTCCGAGCTTGTAACTAACTCCAGGCGCGCACTTAAGGATCTTACTAATTCTGAACACGCTGACCTCATTTTAATAGATGAAAAGCTTTCTTCGATGCAAAAGATTGTGACAGAGGGAGGAAAAAGTAAAAACGAATATTTTCAGCTTTCAGAAGGATTAACCGGAGCTTGTGCGCTGGAAAAAATAACATTAAAATATGACCGACCGACCGAAGACAATCGTTTTAATTCTAAAATTGATCAACCAGGCCCAGCCAGAATGAAACGAATCCTTTATTTTCCAATAATAAATGATTCAGGTGAGACAGTTGCTGTTATACAAACGGCAAGAGAAAATAAAAAATTTACTGACGATGAAGTTTCCTATCTTGCTATGTTAAGCAAACAGATGGATACTGCTATTTCACGAACCAAAAAGCTTGAACAGTTTATAAAGGAAGAACAATTAAGTGCCGGGAAAAAACTTGGAGAAATAGTTACCAAGGAAATTAATGTTCCCATAAATATTATTGAAAGCTATACAAAAATATTGAGCCAAAAAAAGCTTCCCTCTGATACTGATGATATTATTAGAATGCTATATAAACAAGCTGCATCTGTGGAAGAGATAACGGACACTATTTTCAAGGTATTGGTTAATGAGATAATAGTTGAAAATAATAAAATTCATTTTAACGAATTTGTTGATGACGTGCTGGAACTTCTTTCTGAATACTGCGAAACAAGAGATACGAAACTCTTCAAAAAAATTGGCGAAGGTTCAGTTGTGGATATAGATCGCTCAAAACTTTACACAGCAATATTTCAGTTGATAAAAATTTGTGTTGATGATTCAAAAAAGTCAGGGAAGATTTACTTTAGCACTGAGTTAACGGGAGAATTTATTTCTATTACAATTCAAAATGAAGGTGGTGGGAACTTAGCTTTTCCGGAAGGAGATGTTCTCGATTATTTCTATAACAAGAGTAAAATTAAAGAAGAAGAAACCGGTTTACTGCTTGCCAAAAAAATTATCAATGCACATTCCGGGGAGGTAAATTTAGAGAGCATTAAGGGGGTAGGATCCACTTTTCGAATCACAATTCCTGTCGCTCGAACATAAATCACACAATTAATATCTATAATGAATTATAACTTGGTTACCATCCTTGGTCCTACTGCCACTGGTAAAACGAGGATCGCTGCGAAATTAGCAAAGGATATGAATGGTGAAATAATATCAGCCGATTCAAGACAGGTTTACAGGAATATGGATATTGGAACAGGCAAAGATTTAATTGAATTCCAAAAGGAGGATATTAAGTATCATCTTATCGACATTATCGATCCTTCCGAAGAATATAATTTATTCAGGTTTATAAAAGATTTTCAATCTTCATATAAAGAAATAACACTGAATGGTAAATTCCCTGTTATGGTTGGTGGAACAGGGCTATATATTAGTTCAATTCTCCAATCATACTTTCTTCCCGCAGCAAGTAATGAAACAGAATTGGAAAAACTTAGCTCACATAGTCTGGATGAGTTAAAAGATATATTATTAAAGCTAAAACCAAAACTCCATAATAAAACAGATCTCACTAGCAAAGATCGTTTGGTAAGAGCGATTCTGATTGAGAAATCTCGAGGGAAAACTAAAAAATCTTTCGCTGATATCAATTCACTCAATATCGGAGTTAAATTACATCGTGAAGAGGTAAAAAAAAGAATAACTAAAAGACTAAAAGAAAGACTCGACAACGGGATGATCGAAGAGGTGAAAGGTCTGCTTCATAAAGGCATCTCTTCAGAAAAACTTAATTACTTTGGATTGGAGTATAAATTTGTTAGCCAGTACATAAATGGTAAGTTGAATTATAATGACATGTTCCAGAAACTTAACAGTTCAATTCATAATTTCGCAAAAAGGCAAATGACCTGGTTCAGAAAAATGGAACGCGAAGGCGTTGAGATAAATTGGTTTTCCCCCGACAATTACCTGGCAATAAAAAACTTTGTCACCCAAAAATTGAATGAATCAAAAAATATATCCTAAAGAAGTTATCGGTTATCTTAATGATAAAGCTTTAAAGAAATGGGAACTTGAATGGGTTGAAGTTTCGGACATAGACAAAGTTATAGTTGTCCCAGCAATTTGTGAGTATCAGAATATTAAAAATCTCCTTTCCTCGTTAATAAAAAATGAACTCTCACTTCTTCAAAATTCCCTTGTGATTTTTGTAATTAACAATTCTGTTTCTTCAAATAAACAAATAAAAGAAGATAATAAACAAAGCCTGGATCTATTAAGGGCAATAATAAATAAATCGAACCCTGATCGGTTTATTAATGAAATATCAAAATCAGGTATTAAGGTTGGGGTAATAGATGCCTCTTCAGAAGGGAAAGAATTTGAAGACAAAGAAGGTGGAGTTGGGATAGCCAGAAAGATTGGTTTGGATCAGGCATTGAAAGTCTTTGATTACTTAAAGCAGGGTAAGAAAATATTAATCTCATTAGATGCAGATTGCACTGTAGAGGAAAATTATCTTACAGAAATTAATTGGTTTTTTAAAAAGCCAAATGTATTCGTTGCTAATATTGATTTTGAACATAATCTTCCAGAAGAAGGAATTTCCAGACGCGGTATTGTTTCTTACGAGATTTATCTGAGACATTATGTTACAGGTCTTCTGTTTGCCGGGTCACCATATTCATTTCACACAATAGGTTCAATCCTGGTTTGTGATCACGAAGCTTATATAAAAGCCGGAGGAATGAATACTCGGCAAGCTGCAGAAGATTTTTATTTCCTGCAAAAACTTGCTAAGCTTTACAAAATTCATAAAATCACTTCAACAAAAGTAAGACCTTCTTCAAGAGAATCCTGGCGTGTGCCGTTTGGCACTGGTAAAAGTATGACTAACTATTTATCAAATCAAAAAGACATCTTACTTTATGATCCGGATGAATACTTAATCCTGAAAGATTGGCTTGAGTTATTTAATTCCGATTCGTTATTGAACACAGAAATACTCCTTAATGAAGCCAGGAAAATTCACCCGGAATTATTTAATTTTCTCGAAAGTCGTGGTTTTAGTAAAGACTGGAATCGGATTCTTTCTAATAGCAAATCTGAGAAACAGTTAAATTATCAAAGGATAAATTGGTTCGATGCTTTCAAAACACTTAAGTTAATGCATCATTTAAGAGATACTTCTTTCCCTATGATAAATATAAAGTCTGGTGTTGAAAAATTATTTAAGATTGTTGGACATTCTGGAAAAATTGATTCTTGTAAATCTGAGAATAATATAGATACTTTTTACGAAGCTTATTTATCTGAAATAAGAACTTTTGAAAATTCTTTTTTCGAAAATTTAATCTATTATAATTCATAAATAATGATTAATAAATCCGAACAGAACGAAATACAGGATTATCTAAAAGATGCGTCCAACACTAAAGGTTTTTGTGATGCCGTTGTATATCCTGAAAATACAAACGACATTATTAATGTTCTGCAAGAAGCAAATAAGAAAAAAACGAAAGTTACAATTTGTGGAAACAGAACCGGATTGACGGGTGCAAGTGTACCGATGGGCGGAATCGTGCTTTCAACTGAGAGAATGAATAAGATTCTTGAGATAAACACAACTAAGAAATTTGCCATTGTAGAGCCCGGGGTACTGCTTTCTGATTTTCTAAAAGTAATTAAACCTAAAAATTTATACTATCCACCAGATCCGACTGAACTTAATTGTTTTATTGGTGGGACAGTCGCAACTAATGCCTCGGGGTCAAAAACTTTTAAATACGGACCTACGCGGGATTTTATCCTTGGGATGGAGCTCGTTCTGCCAATGGGTGAAATTCTTAAGTTAGAGCGTGGAGAAAATTTTGCACAAAAAAATAAACTGGTTCTAAAAACAAGTTCAGGTAAAATATACGAATTAAATCTGGCGGAAATGAGATCCATCCAAACGAAGAATGCTGCCGGTTACTTCTGCAAAGAAAATATGGATGCTATTGATTTGTTCATCGGTTCTGAAGGGACGCTTGGAATAATTACCAAAATAAAGCTTAGACTTCTTCCCCAACCCGAAGACACGATTTCCTGCGTTTTATTTTTTAATGATGAGACGGTTGCGTTAAATTTTCTTGAAGAAGCAAGAGAAACTTCCTATCAGAATAGGAAGAGTAAAACAGATATTTATATCGATGCTCTTGCGCTGGAGTTTTTTGATGAAAGGGCTTTAAAGTTTTTAGCAAAAGATTTTTCTGCTATCCCCGCTAATGCAAAAGCAGCAGTATGGTTTGAGCAGTAATGCAATGCAGATACATTCGATTCTATTCTTGAAGCGTGGAATACCTTAATGAAAACCCATAAAGTTAATGAAGAAAGAACGTGGTTTGCTTTTAATGAGATTGATAAAGAAAAGATAAAAGATTTCCGCCACGCAATTTCCTGGAAAGTTAACGAATATGTTACCAGAAATAATTTTAGAAAACTTGGAACGGATGTTGCGGTTCCTGATAAAGCTTTCCGTGAGTTTTATTTTACATTGCAAAGCTGGGCGAAGCTAAGCGAAATAGATTTTGTCACTTACGGACATTTCGGAAACTCTCACATCCACTTAAACTTTTTACCTAAAAACCATGCTGAGTTTAAGGAGAGTAAAATCCTCTACAATAAAATTTGTGAAGAAGCTATAAGGTTGGGTGGAACAATTTCTGCGGAACACGGAGTCGGCAAAAATAAAACAGCCTTACTCCAAGAGATGTATGGTAAGAAAGCTATTGAAGAAATGTTCACAATTAAAAAAACTCTGGATCCCAATCTTATTCTGGGTTTCGGAAATATTTTTACAGCCAAACACTGAAGGGAAAATAATTTAATTCCTTTTTATGAAATCGGTTCCGTCCTTTGTATCCTTAAGAGTTATGTCCAATTCGTCTAATTTTTTCCTGATCTCATCCGCCAATTGAAAATTTTTCTCATTCTTTGCTTTCTGTCTGATATCAATTAAAAGCTGAATCAATTTATTCTCAAGCATAGAATCGGCTTTTAATTCTGTTGTATCAAAGTTAATTATTCCAAGTACATTCTCTGCCGTTCTAAATAAGAAGTCCTTAGCGCTTCTGTAGAAATCAATATTCAGATTTTCGTTTTCAGCAATTGTTCTGTTCGCTTCTTTCACAAAATCAAAAATAACCGCAATAGCCTGCGGAGTATTAAAATCATCATCGAGTGATTGGACAAATCGATCCTCAAAGCTCTGAAAATCGAGGCCGGGATTTATACCACCGGCTTTATTTTTATTGAGCGCAGTTTCAATAGCTAACTTTAAATTTATTAATTTCTCTAAACCTTTCTCGGAAGCATCCAGGAGTTCAGCTGAAAAATCAACCGGGCCACGGTAGTGGGCTTGAGCAAAGAAAAGTCTTATAGCCTCGGCAGAATATTTTGCCAGCACCTCCCTCGCAGTAAAAAAATTACCGAGGGACTTAGACATTTTCTCTTTATTAATATTTAGAAAACCAAAATGCATCCAATATTTAACAAAAGGTTTCTTGTTCGATGCCTCACTCTGGGCGATTTCATTTTCGTGATGAGGAAAGATAAGATCATTTCCTCCGGCATGGATGTCAAAAGTATCTCCAAGATGTTTGCAGCTCATTGCAGAACATTCAATATGCCAGCCAGGTCGACCGTTCCCCCACTCACTTCCCCAAAATGGTTCTCCTTCTTTAGATTTTTTCCAAAGAGCAAAATCAAGAGGATTTTTCTTTTCTTCCATTATTTCAACCCGCGCACCTGATTCAAGATCCTTAATATTCTTTCCGCTAAGTTTACCATAACCTTTGAATCCTGAAACATCGTAAAAAACATTTCCATTAACGTTATATGCAGCACCATTCTCAATAAGTGCTTCAATCATTTTTAGCATTTCATTAATGTGTTCTGTTGCTTTTGGATAGAGAGTTGCCGGTTTAATTTTCAAGTGTTTTAAATCTTCAAAGAAAGCCTCGGAATATTTACGCGCAACTTCGCTCGCAGGAATTTTTTCTTCATTAGATTTTTTAATAATCTTATCATCAATATCGGTCAGGTTCAGAATGTATTTTACA